>NZ_JBNPXS010000024.1:0-44468 GCF_050433185.1 Desulfitispora alkaliphila | reverse complement strand
GGGCGTTACTCCTTCATTTTACCTATTGAATTATCAGTTCTCCCACAACCGAACGGTTGTAGTGCGTAATCTTTTCAATTACGAACGTGTCACACATTGCCAGTGGTATTGTCCCTGCTCTAATATATTATGGTATAGATTTTATTATAGCTAAATGGTTTTTGCCGTCAATTCTAATATTAAGTAGTATTATGGCTATACTGACGGGGAGTTCCTGGACAACCATTGGAACTATAGGCGTTGCTGCTATGGGAATAGGAGAAGGTCTAGGTATTCCCGCAGGCCCTATTGCTGGGGCCATTGTCTCCGGAGCTTTTTTTGGGGACAAGCTATCACCACTGTCTGATTCCACTAATTTAACTGCAGCTATTGTTAATGTTGATTTATACGATCATATCAAACATATGCTATATACAACTTTGCCTGCAGCTATTATTGCATTAGGACTGTTTACTTTTATGGGGTTTTCCCTAGTGGATAGTGGTAGCTCTGCTGTAAATGCTAGAGAATTGCAAGATTATATGCAGGATAATTTCAATTTTTCTCTGTGGTTGCTTATTCCACCAATAGTAATTGTAGCTATGATAGTAATGAAGGCTCCTCCGATTCCAAGTTTAATGGCAGGGGTGATTCTGGGAGGAATAATCCAGGTATTTATTCAAGGGCAGTCTGTTGGCGATGTATTCAATTATCTATATCACGGATACTCTATTTCTACTGGACAGTCTGATATGGATGAATTGCTTACAAGAGGTGGCCTTGAGAGTATGTACTCTGTTGTAATATTAGGTATAGTTTCCTTAGGCTTTGGTGGTATTATGAATGCAACAGGCATGCTTGCAGTAATAGTTAATAAGATGAAGCAATTTGTAAAAAGTCAAGGAAGACTTGTAGTGACAACAATGACTACATCTATTATGGTCAATATAATTGGAGCTAATCAATATTTGGCAGTTATACTTCCTGGTCAAATGTATGAAAGCTGTTATAAGAGGCTAAACTTGCATAGGAAAAATCTAACTCGTGCTCTTGAAAGTGGAGGAACATTAACGGCTCCACTCATTCCTTGGAATACAAGTGGTGTGTTCGTACTTTCAGTTCTAAGTGTAGACGCTCTAGCTTATGCACCGGTCGCTTTTATTTGCTGGATTACAATGATTGTGACAGCGATTTTTAGCTTTGCAAATATTACAATGGAAAATGAATAAAGGCAGTTAAGCAATTGGGGTGTTGCAAAGTATAATAAAACTACAGAGGCAGACACTAAAATAAAAAGATAAAGAAAAGGGAGATAAGATGACAGAGAAAAAAGTAATAATAAATAAAGGTTGGAATTTGGAGAATAGTTATGCTCGTCTGCCAAAGACATTTTATACTAGCATTGAGCCAACTCCTGTACGGGCACCCAGCTTAATCAAACTCAATCAATCACTGGCTAAGTATTTGGGCTTAAGTATTGATGAACTACAAAGTGAGGAAGGCGTAGCAATACTTGCTGGCAATAGCTTGCCTGAAGGAGCTTTGCCTCTTGCTCAAGCTTACGCGGGGCATCAATTCGGCCATTTTGCAATGTTAGGGGACGGCCGTGCTTTGCTACTTGGCGAGCAAATCACCCCTAAAGGGGAGCGGTTTGATATTCAGCTCAAGGGTTCAGGTAAAACGCCGTACTCTCGCGGGGGCGATGGTCGGGCGGCACTTGGGCCGATGTTGCGCGAATATATAATTAGCGAAGCAATGCATGCGCTTGGTATTGCCACCAATCGCAGTCTAGCAGTAGTTACAACTGGTGAGTCAGTAATCCGTGAAAGTGTACAGCCTGGTGCAATTCTAACCCGTGTGGCTGCTAGTCACCTGCGCGTGGGTACCTTTGAGTATGTTTCACAATGGGGCACTGCTGAGGAACTTCGAGATCTGGCAGACTATACACTACAGAGGCATTTTCCAGGATTTGATGGTGCTAAGAACCCGTACCTATTTCTGCTTCAGCAAGTGATTAAACGTCAGGCTACACTTATTGCTAAGTGGCAACTGGTTGGTTTTATTCATGGGGTGATGAACACCGATAACATAGCCCTTAGTGGAGAAACAATAGATTATGGTCCTTGTGCCTTTATGGATACCTATGACCCGGCAACTGTATTTAGTTCTATTGATACCCAAGGCCGCTATGCCTATGGCAATCAGCCCCATATAGCAGGGTGGAATCTAACTCGATTTGCTGAAACCCTATTGCCATTGCTTCATGATGACCAGGAGCAGGCTGTAAAACTTGCCCAGGATGCCATAGCAGGGTTTACTGAGTTGTACCATTGTAACTGGCTGGCGGGAATGAGAGCAAAATTAGGTATATATAATGAAGAAAAACAGGATGAAACTCTGATTAAAGACCTACTCAGTATAATGCATAAGTATGGTGCCGACTATACTAATACCTTTCGCACACTAACTTTTGATAAACTAGAGAATACTGTCCTGGTTGGTACTACTGAGTTTGAAGAGTGGAATAAATTATGGCAATCGAGATTAAGCAGACAGGAGGAATCTAAAGCTTCTTCCCACCAGTTGATGAGGAAGTCAAATCCTGCCCTAATCCCTCGCAACCACCGGGTAGAAGAGGCACTTGAAGCGGCAGTTAAACATGGAGACTTCAAGGTGATGGAGCGTCTTCTAGATGCTCTCTCGCACCCATATGCCCACTCTCCCGAGCAGGATGAATATTCTGTATTACCTTCACAATCTGCCCATCCATATCGGACCTTTTGTGGTACCTGATACGGACAAGCATAGGGCGTGATAAGTTATTTGGATAAACCTTTGAGGCTTTTAATAATTACAGGAAGAGAAATATTTTGGTCTGGCCTAGTTGTATTCCAGTAAAGCAACAAAAGAGTAGTAATAACAGTGGGAATCCAAATAAATGGTTTATCATAAAAAATTATAACGAGAGCCAATATTTTACAAAATCTATAAAAAATGATGGCATATACTGCATTCTTTCGACTTAGAGAATTAATCATAATGCCTCCTTGATTGTAAGAGAATTAAATCCTTTTACTAGTATAGGATATTGGATAATACCTCCTATTGTCAAGACAATTTTTGTTAACAAGAGTTTATCTCTTTATAGTATATTATTCCCATAAATCTAAATTATTTATGGGAATTTTTTTTACCCTGCATATCAAGGAGCCGGTAGTAGACCTGCGTTGTATCTAAATACCTCCTATATAGGAATTAAATCTGGATCAGGTAGTGAAACAAGTCCCTATATTATTGAACGCTAAGAAAAAATTTGCAAGGAGTTGGTCACCTCAATGTGTGATCAACTCCTACTGATCAAAAGAGTATGCTTTATATAACTGCAGCATTCTATTCGCAGAATGCTCCCATGTAAAGTTATGATGCACATGTTGAATAGCAGCTTTCCCCATGGAAGTAACTTTTGTTGGATTGGACAGTAAATCAATCAAAGCTTTTGAAAGCTCTTTCTCAACTGAGTTAGGATCTAGTAAAACACCTGTTTTTTCATGCTTAATAATCTCTGGTATCCCACCTGCATTTGTTGCCACTACAGTGACCCCTGTAGCCATTGCTTCAATATTTACTAACCCAAAAGGCTCTGCTTTTGAAGGGACCACGATAATATCTGCAATTTGAAACCATTTTTGAATTTCGTTATGGGGAACATAAGGAATAAAATGTATTGAATCGGACATATCTTCTGCAGTTTGATGTAGTTTCTTAACGTATCTTGTTTCCTTATTTAAACCAAAAAAAGCACTACCCACTACAAAAAGGTCCGTGTTTGGCATCTGTTTTAGAATATTTGGGAAAACATTCAAAAGGTGATGAACACCTTTTATTTTTTTTAGCCTACCCACATAAAGCACTACCTTTTTCTTTTCTATACCCAAAGATTGTTTAAACTGTTTTATATCTTTTTGTATCGTAGGGTCCCATTTTGATTTAAATTGATTTATGTCTATTCCATAATGATTGACAGTTACTTTACTTTTATCACAACCTGTATACTCAACTAAATAGTTTTTCATATATTGACTGTTTACGAGAATTTTATTAGCAACATTAATACATTGAAGTAATTCCTCTTTTGAAATTCTGTCAGGCATAATAAAAAATGTAGAATGGAGAAATAACCAGAGCTGCTTTTTTGGAAATACTCCCCGTAAATGTTTTATATACTTAGGACGGTTTTCAACTTGGATAATATCCGTATCTGTCTCTTGTAGTTTTGCTGCCACCTGTTTGATATAAGATTTAGCACCTTTATAAGGGAAGCGAATATATGTTAGTTTTCCTGCCTTTTCATAGGTGGGGTGTTTTCTAACTTTTTTACCGAAGATAGTAAAATCAACATCATCCTGAATCATAGTGGTTATTTGATGAACAATTGTTTCTACTGACGTGGAATTAGGATCAGGAATAGGATGAGAACCTGGAGTAATTATAGCCACTTTAGGTCGTTGTTTCATTTAACCTCCTCCTTTCAAGTACGCTTTATTATATTCAAAATTTAGAGTAAAGTAGCCAATATTTTATAAAATCATATAATAAAGCAAACAAAGCTAAAGGAGAAGATAAAAGTGGATGATTTTAAAGAAATTATTGTAACGAAAGGATCTCCTAAAGTAAGAGTGAAGAAAAACCCAACATCCTACAAACTTATTGGAAAAGGGATACAAGGCGCTGTGTTTAAAATATCTTCAGAGCGCTGTGTCAAGATATATCCGGAAGAAAAACACGCTGCAATGGAGCAAGCAGTATTACAGGCTGCTAAAGGATCTCAATACTTTCCCATGTTATATGAAAGCGGAAAGAACTATACTGTGATGGAATTTGTTTCGGGTATTACCCTTAGAGATTACCTATTTGACAAAAATGAAATCCCAATACATATAGTTGAACAATTGTTAACAATGTTAAAAGAACGAGAGCAGTTAGGTATACCTAGGGTTGATGCCAATTTGAGACATGTTATTATTAGCGATGATCATACGATGAAGGTAATAGATCATGTAAATTCATTCAAAAAGAAATTGCGAGTGCCAAAATCATTAACTCAAGGGTTAAAAAACCTCGGTTTATTAGAGGACTTTTTAAAAAAGGTAAGAGTTCTTGATGAAGAAACCTTTATTAAGTGGAAGAAATCCAGAACTATTGGTAAATACATAAGTAAGTACCGGTTGTAGGTGAAAATATGAGCAAAGAAAAGCTGGCGAATCTTGAGGTAGGTCAATGCCTGGGAAGAGGAGTACAAAGTCAAGTTTATAAAGGATATGACCTTATAAATAAAAGGGATGTTGCAATTAAAAAAAGGGTAAATATAAAAGGCGCACAGCAAGAAGTAAAGATTATGAAAAAATACGGCCAACACCCTTATTTACCAAAGCTTTATGATTATTTTACATATAAAAATCGGGCGTATATTGTGATGGAGCATGTTGATGGGAAGCCATTAGGCAGAGGTAGAAAAGTAGAAAAAAAGAGCGAGGAAGATGCGGTTGAAATAACAATAAATGTACTAAAAGGTTTGGGGCATTTGCACACACATAACATTTTGCATGTTGATACCTTACCAAAAAATGTTATGTTACTGCCAGGGAACAATGTTAAAATTATTGACTTTGGGTTCTCTTTTGAAAAGGGCATAGAAGGGTTGTATAAAGGGGAAAGAAAGCATAAAAGAGTAACGGGAAAACCTCCTGAATTAAGGGAACAAATTCTTTTGTTAGATGATACTACAGACATCTATGCAGCAGCATATCTGTGTGTATCATTACTAAATGGGCAACAGCCAAAATGGGACAAAAAAAATGGAAACATGTATTTAACTTAAAAAACAAATCACTAGAAACTGTTTTACAAAAAGCTATGAGTAAAGAGAAAAGATTGAGATATTCTAGCGCTGAAAAGTTTATTTGTGCCTTGGAACTAGGTTCAAAATGAGGTCTGCGAAATTGCATTGAGTAGGGACTACCGGAGTCCCGCCTACGACCAGTTCCCAATTGTCGTTTTGATCCAACCTTATTACATCAAAACCTTTGGGAGGGACAATGTATTGGTCTGAATCTAAGCTAAGTACGGCTGCCTCAATAGCTGTACCAATATAGATGTAATCTTGAAATACCGCCAATGCCCAGGGTGTTCATTTCTAGCGTCTCCAGCGCCTACGTAGAGGTGGTCATTGTAGCTTAGTAACAGATCCACATTACCCCGAGGGTTTTTATCTGGGTCACCAAAAACATCCACTTGCTCCCAGCCATCCCTCTCTGGGTCATAGCTACTGAATAACTGAATCTCAGCCTGACCCATGAGCGGTAGGTCACCCATGTATAATTTCCCTCTGTGTTCTGCCAATCCTCCTCTCCCTTAATTTTATTAATTTGTTAGCAGAAAAGTTACACTAGCAATGTAAGAGTTAGTCTTGCAATTTTGCCGATAATCTGCTATATTTAAATTAAGCACATCCCTTTAGTAAGAAGGTAAAGTTTTTTGTAAGAACGGTTTCGTTTTATGCAAGAAAGTAAACCCTGCTTTTAGGATTGTGTTTTTTGTTTTTACAAGAAGATAAGTTAGAAGTTGTAAGGAAGTGTATTTTAAAATCCAAGTATATGATAAAAAGAGTAGAAGTTCCTCGATTATGTTTGTCAAGTTGTTTGGTAAGCTTAAAGGGATGTGCTACTTGTAGGAGGTCTGCATAATTGCAGGCCTCTTTTTACATAGTAGCCTATGGAACCTAAGTGGAGGGAAAAGAAATAATAGCTATAAGGGACAATGGTGTATTCCTTGTGGACATGTAGAGTGGGACGAGGATGTTTATGAGGCATTAAAAAGAGAAACCTTTGAAGAAACTGGACTGAAGGTTGAAGTTAAAAGCAGGGGACGATTTAGATGAAGTAGAATTTTTTAGTTATAATACTGTACCTAAACTAGCTTTTCCCACAGATCAGATAGTAATAAATAAATTATATAATGAGGGTATTTTGACTTGCAATTTTCAAAACACTCTGCTATAATAAGATTAAGCACATCCCATCAAAGTAGGTTAAGTTTTTTGTAAGAACGCATTAAGTTTCGTTTTTTGCAAGAAGAAGTGCCAGCTTTTAGGAAGGATTGTGTTTTTTGTTTTAGAAAAGTAATTTCAAGGTAAAAGGTAAAAGGTAAAAGGTAAAAGGTAAAAGGTGAGAATTAAGAATTAAGAATTAAGAATTAAGAAGTAAGAAGTAAGAAGTAAGAAGTAAGGAAGTGTATTTTAAAATCGAAGTATGTGATAAAAAGAGTAGAAGTTCCTCGATTATGTTTGTCAAGTTGTTTGGTAAGCTTAATGGGATGTGCTGCTTGTAGGAGGTCTGCATAATTGCAGACCTCTCTTTATGTACGTTGAAAGTGACCTGGATAAAAAATCCAGGCCACTTTTTGTTTACATATTATGGTGCTTTTGTATATTTTTTATTAATGGATTAATAGCGTAAATTTGAATGTTTTAAAATATGCAGGGTAACCTAAAATCAACGAGAGGATTCTCTCAGTAAATTTTAAAGGAGGTTTAAACTTAATGGTACAAAAACCAAAGGCAGAGCCATTTAGAATAAAAATGGTTGAACCAATAAAAATGATTTCACGAGAAGAAAGAGAAGCTGCTCTTAAAGAAGCTGGATATAATCTATTTAATTTACGATCCGATGATGTATACATTGATTTACTAACCGACAGTGGTACTGGCGCCATGAGTGACAATCAATGGGCTGGACTAATGCTTGGGGATGAGGCATATGCAGGCAGTAAAAACTACTTTCATCTAGCTGACAATGTAAAAGAGTTATTTGGGTACAACTATACAATTCCTACCCATCAAGGAAGAGGAGCTGAACAAGTTCTATTTCCGGTGTTGTTGACCAAGGATAAGCCGTATTCTATTAGCAATTACCACTTTGATACAACTAAGGCCCATGTTGAAATAGCAGGAGGACGAGCAGCTAACATTCTAACTGGTGAGGCATTTGAAACTCATATTGAATCACCATTTAAGGGGAATTTCGATTTAGAAGCAGTTGAAAAGTTCATTCAAGAAAAAGGACCTGATAAGATTGGGATGGTGGTTGTTACAGTGACATGTAACAGTGCTGGAGGACAACCTATTTCCATGGAAAATATTCGTCAAACCAGTGAATTGGCAAGAAAACACAATATCCCACTTGTGATGGATGCTGCAAGGTATGCGGAAAATGCTTACTTTATAAAGTATCGTGAAAAAGGTTATGAAAACAAATCAATCCGCGAAATTGTAAAAGAGATGTTCAGTTATACGGATTGTCTAACAATGAGTGCCAAAAAAGATCCTTTAGTGAATATTGGTGGGGTCTTGGCATTTAAAGATGACGAAGAACTATTCCGAAAATGTCAGTCCAGAACAGTACCTCTAGAAGGATTTCCTACTTATGGTGGTCTTGCAGGTAGGGATATTGAAGCAATGGCTAGGGGCTTAATGGAAAGTATTGATGAAGACTATCTAGAGTATCGAATAGGACAGGTTAAGTATCTTGGGGATAGATTAGACGAAGGTGGAGTTCCATACCAGAAACCAACAGGTGGACATGCGGTGTTTGTAGATGCTAAAAAAATGTTGCCACATATTCCTTTCGATCAATTCCCTGCGCAAGTCTTGGCCAATGCACTATATCTGGAGTCGGGTGTTCGTTCCGTAGAAATTGG
This sequence comes from Desulfitispora alkaliphila, assembly GCF_050433185.1. Classification (NCBI taxonomy): domain Bacteria; kingdom Bacillati; phylum Bacillota; class Desulfitisporia; order Desulfitisporales; family Desulfitisporaceae; genus Desulfitispora; species Desulfitispora alkaliphila. Next base: position 35,735 of record NZ_JBNPXS010000024.1, on the reverse strand, counting down.
TTCCTTCTTGCTAGGGCGAGACCCGGATACAGGGGAAAACTTAGAATCTCCATTTGAGTTGTTGCGACTTACAATTCCGCGCAGGACTTACACAGTATCTCATATGGATGTGATTGCAGATGGGTTGATTGCAGTTAGTAAATATGCAGAGCAATTAAAAGGTTTAGAATTCACTTATGAACCAGAAATACTAAGACACTTTACTGCGAGGCTAAAACCCTTATAAACTTAAGATGAAGGGGAGTTTTTATTATGAGTAAAGGAACAGGTAGAGAAACATGGACCAGTAATTACGGTTTCGTTTTAGCTTGTATTGGCGCTGCTATGGGCTTAGGAAGTATATGGATGTTTCCATGGCGCTTAGGTGCCTATGGTGGTGCCGCTTTTTTGTTACCCTATCTAGTATTTATGTTTGCGTTGGGTATTACTGGGCTTATGGGAGAATTTGCCTTTGGACGAAGTCAAAAAAGAGGTGCCATAGGTGCCTTTGAAAATGTTTTAAAAGAGAAGGGGTCATCAATTGGCCCTGCTCTAGGTGCGTTACCAGTACTAGGTGTTACAGGAGTATTTGTATTTTATCTAATTGTGGTAGGGTGGATTTTCAAATACTTCGCTTTATCACTTACAGGAGCCTTTAATACAATAGATATTCCTGCATACTTTGGCGGTTTTGCAGGGAGTACAGAGGCGGTAATCTGGCATGCCATTGCTCTTGTTGCTACTTTGATAATTGTAAAATTAGGTGTTTCAAAAGGTATCGAAGCAGCAAACAAGTATATGATGCCAGCGCTATTTGTGATACTACTGTTAGTAGCTATTCGAGCAGTTACTCTTCCTGGTGCCATGGAAGGAGTGCGTTTTATACTTTTCCCTGATTGGTCTTATTTAGCGCAGCCAATCACCTATGTAATGGCTTTGGGTCAAGCGTTTTTCTCTGTTGCACTTGGTGGTGCAGGTATGCTGGTCTATGGTAGTTACTTGAGAGATGATCAGGATATACCATCCTCAGCTTTTAACACGGCTTTTTTCACTACCATTGCAGGATTGCTGGCAGCTTTCGCCATAATACCCGCTGCATTTGCCTTTAATCTACCAGCAGAAGCCGGACCTCCATTGCTTTTCATTACTTTACCCAATGTATTTGCAGAAATGCCTGGTGGTTATATATTCGGTGTATTGTTTTTTCTAAGCGTACTTTTTGCAGCAGTATCCTCCGCCATTAACTTAATGGAGGTTCCAGTTGAGGCTGTAATGGATCGCTTTAATTGGGGAAGAGATTTCAGTGTTCTAGCTGTTGCTGTTTTCGGTTTTGTGGTTGGATTGCCATTAACATTGAACATGAACTACTTTGGGATGTTTGCTGACTTTGTAACCATATATTTGGTTCCACTAGGTGCTGTATTAGCAGCCATTGTATTCTTTTGGGTATTTGGAATTTCTAATGCCAGAGAGGAAATTAATAAGGGTGCTAAAACACCTATTGGAGCTTGGTGGGAACCCATAGGTAAGTACGTTTTTGTTGGTGTTTCTGTTGCCGTGTTAGTACTAGGGGTTATTTACGGAGGTTTTTAACAAACTAAATTTTAAAAAGGGGTGTATATAGAAAATATGGAAACTATTAACTCTAATAAAGCAGCTCCAGCTATTGGACCGTTTTCACATGCTGTAAAAGTAAATGGTATGGTTTTTACCAGTGGACAACTACCTTTTACTGCAGAAGGACAATTAGTCAGTGAAGATGTTCAAGAGCAAACGAAACAAAGCTTAAATAATGTGAAAGCTATTTTAGAAGAAGCTGGAACAGATATGAGCAAAGTAATTAAGTGTATGATTTTCATCAAAGATATGAATGATTTCCCTAAAATTAATGATATCTATGGATCTTTTTTCAGTGAGCCATACCCAGCACGTAGCCTTGTAGAAGTTGCCCGTTTGCCAAAGGATGTTAAGGTTGAAATCGAAGCTATTGCTTTAGTGTAACTTAACTTGTATATGCTAAGAACCCCATCCTTGCTTTGGGGTTCTTAGTTTATTCAAATAAAATTCTATTAATTGGTAGCAAACCGTGATATAATTATATATTATTATTTATTCTAAAAAAGAAAGAGGTAACTTAAAGTTGGAAAAAAATTTTTTGTCTTTAGGAGTTAGAAATGAATTAAACGAAGTTTTAGAAAAGCTAGGAGTCAAGGAGCCTACTCCTGTTCAGCAACAGGCAATCCCTATTTTATTAGAGGGAAAAGATATTGTGGCTCAAGCCCAAACAGGTACAGGGAAAACCTTTGCTTTTTTGCTACCCATACTGGAAAAGGTAAACGTGAACAAGCCTTATGTTCAGGCCTTAATAGTTACTCCTACAAGAGAGCTGGCGATACAGATTACTGCCGAATTAAAGAAATTAACCCCTGCAGTAAGTGCTAATGTATTGGCTGCTTACGGTGGTCAGGATGTGGAAAGACAAGTCAAGAAGCTAAAGGGTTCAATTCATATAGTTGTTGGGACGCCAGGACGAATATTGGATCACATCCGTCGAGGAACAATAAACCTTTCTGGGGTGAAAATGCTAGTTCTTGATGAAGCTGATCAAATGCTACATATGGGCTTCTTACATGATGTAGAGGAAATAATTAAACATACATCTGATAAACGGCAGACGATGCTTTTTTCAGCAACAATACCGGGGAAAATTAGAACTTTGGCAAGGCGTTATATGAAAAATGCAGTAGATGTTCAAATAGATAGTAAAAAGATAACTTTAGATGAGATTAAACAAGTAGTTTTAACGACTACTGATCGGGAAAAGCAAGACAGATTATTTAAATTAATTAATCAGTACAAACCATACTTAGCTGTGGTGTTCTGTCGTACCAAAAGAAGGGCTAGTAAGCTTAATGAAGCCCTGCTTGAGAGTGGTTATCTATCTGATGAACTACACGGTGATCTATCTCAAGCTAAGCGTGAGCAGGTTATGAAGCGCTTTAGAGAGGCCAAGATACAAATACTTGTGGCAACTGACGTAGCAGCAAGAGGCTTGGATGTGGAAGGGATTACTCACGTTTTTAATTATGATATCCCTCAAGATGCAGAAAGCTATATTCATCGCATTGGAAGAACTGGTCGAGCAGGGGAAGAAGGAAGAGCGATTACATTAGCCACATCGAGGGATTCCTTTTCACTAAGGGAAATTGAAAAGGGAATTGGTATGTCTATTGAGATAGAAGGGGAAAAATTAGAACGACCAAAGAAACAACCCCTTAAAAAAGGTAGGCAAGATAAAGGGTCACGAACCGAATTCAGCAAAAAGAAAAAGCAGGGGCAGTTACAAAAGAAGTCAGCTCAAAAACCAAACGAGAGAGACAAAGGGGTAAGGAAAAAAAGAAAAAACGTAAGAAGCCGAGCCAATTAAACCATCGAGGGGACTGTCAAACCGTCCCTTTAACAGTCCCCTGTTCGTTAATATGCCGAATCTACTGAAGTTTCCATGTAGACTACTAAATAATCTCCAAAGTAAAAGCCAGGCAAGAAAAATATAACAGTCCAAATAAGGGCACCAATAGCAGCTATACTAAAAAACTTCGATAGTGACATAGTTCCAATCTCATGAGGGCATGAATCTTCATATCTATTTCTTAATAAGTGAAGTTTTTCTTCCAAAGTGGTGTCCTTGTGATAACCAAGAGTAGTTAGAAGAGCAACATTTTCATCGTTAGCAAGGAATTGTACGAGCATTTCTCTTTTAAAAAGTAGAACTGTCTTATAGCCCTGTTTCTTTCGAAGTTCAAAATATTTAAGGTTGAGCTCTCTACAAATTTCGTCCTTATATTTATCCCAAAGATATAATTTGTTTTTTTTATGCTTAGTTAAGGTGACTAGAGAAGAAGGTTTTATCCCTTTTACAGTTGGTGCAGCTATAAAAGCAACTAGTGAAGTAATATATTCCTTTCCTTCTAATTTACTAACAGTTTTTAAGTATTGCATTTTTATTAACTTGTCCAAGATAATCCCCCTTACGAAAATCTGTTATAAAATAAACTAAATAAGTATGATAACACCATTATAGTTGATAACGATTTTCATTGTCAACTAGTTTTGATTAAATACTTGGAAACAAAAGCTGGTTTGTTTGGAGGAAATTCGACGACTAAACTGGAATTAATACAACAATAATCTTTTTTTGGAGGTGTTTTTTTGTTTATTAATAAAGAGAAACACGTATTTGTCATGGACAAAAATAACCAACCCGTAGAAAGAGTTGCCCTGCCGTGTAATTTGACTTTTGAAACCTTAGATTGTTTTAGCGAACAGATAAAATGCTCCGAAGACACTATTGCTACACTAAATTTTGATAGGGTAAATCCAGCTACTGGTCCTGTCTATTTAGAAGGTATAAAAGCAGGAGATGTAATAGCCATTAATATCTGTGACATAAGGATAAAATCCCCAGGAAAGATGGTAGCAGCTCCTGGAGCAGGTGTATTAGCTTCAATATTAGAGGAAGCTGAGACAATGATGGTTCCTATAGAAGACAATAAAGCTACATTTAAAAACTTACAGTTACCATTAAATCCCATGATGGGTGTTATTGGGGTAGCCCCCAAGGATGACCCAATACCTTGTGGTGTCCCCCATAGTCATGGTGGGAATATGGACACTAAACTAATTGCAACTGGATCCACTCTATACCTTCCTGTTCAAGTTGATGGGGGGCTGATTGCTATAGGTGACTTGCATGCAGCTATGGGAGATGGAGAAATCATGGTTTCAGGGGTTGAAGTATCAGGAGAAGTAGATGTTACAATTACTAAGGCTGAAAATGTTAACTTTAGTAATCCTGTAGTTAAAACTGATAAGGAGCTTGCTATTATAGCATCTGCTGAAACACTAGATGAGGCAATTGAGATAGCAACTATCCAAATGGCCCGATTTTTAGAAACCCAAACAGAGCTAAGTTTAAATGAAGCAGGTATGCTGATGAGTGCTTGTGGCAACGCTCAAATTTCACAAATAGTAGATCCTTTAAAAACAGCTAGATTTTCCATGCCTATAGACGTACTTAGAAAGCTAGGGGTATTTATTGCGTTTTAACCACCCTTGACAAGAATGATTGCAAAATGTAAGGAGCGTGACTAAGATATCTAAGATTTTGGTATTGACAGAAAAACCTGCAACAGGAAGAGATATTGGAAAAGTGTTAAACTGCAAGCAAAAAGGTGATGGCTACATTTATGGAGATAAATATGTGGTGACTTGGGCAGTTGGGCACCTGGTTACTTTGATGGAACCAGATGAATACGATGCTAGGTATAAGCGTTGGAGCTTGAATACATTACCCATAATTCCTGAAGAGATGAAGTTGAAGGTACCCCAAAAGACCTCTAAGCAATTTAAGGTAGTAAAAAAATTAATGAATAGTAATGGAATAAGCTCTTTAATTTGTGCTACTGATGCAGGGAGAGAGGGAGAGTTGATTTTTCGTTATATCTATAACCTTGCGGGCTGTAAAAAGCCATTTCAGAGGTTGTGGATTTCCAGCATGACCGATGCAGCAATAAAGGAAGGGTTTAGTAAGCTAAAGGAAGGAAGCGAATACGATAACCTCTATTACTCTGCTAAATGTCGTTCTGAGTCCGACTGGCTTGTGGGGATAAACGGTACTAGGGCTTTTACAGTTAAGTACAATACGCTTTTTTCCATTGGGCGGGTGCAAACACCTACCCTGGCCATGTTAGTTAAAAGACAAAAAGAGATAGCTTCCTTTGAACCAAAGAAATATTGGGAGATTAAAGCTAATTACAATGAATTTACGGGTACGTGGTTTAATCCTGAAACTAAAGAAAACAGAACCTATGATCAGGAAGAGGCAAAGGCCATTGCCAAAAAGGTTAAGGGAAAAGTAGGGACTGTCGAGGAAGTTAAAGAGGAGCAGAAGCGAGAGTTGCCTCCATTGCTATATGACCTTACTGAGCTGCAGCGGGATGCAAATAAGAAATATGGCCTATCAGCCCAGCAGACCCTAAATATAGCCCAAAGTTTATACGAAAAATATAAGTTAATTACTTATCCCAGGACAGATAGTCGCCATTTAAGTAGTGACATGACGACTATCTTGAAACCTACTGTAGCCAAATTGGCAGTAGAGGAATACAAAAAACATTGCGACTACATACTAGGATTAAGTAAACTGCCAATAACTAAGCGTATAGTAGACGATACTAAAATATCAGATCATCATGCTATCATACCTACACCTGTTACACCTAACCTTAGTAAATTATCTGACAGAGAAAAAAATATATATCACCTCATTGTTTCGCGCTTTTTATCAGTATTTTACCCTAACCACCAATACACAGTAACTACAATTAAGGTAGAAGTGGAAGGGGAAAAATTCATTTCTAAAGGAAAGGTAATTAAAGAAATTGGCTGGAAAGTACTACAAGTAGAAGCTGAAACTAAGAGGGGAAAAGGGAACAAAGAAAAAGAACAGATTTTACCCGACGTAAGTCAAGGAGATCAGGTTCCAGTTGAGAGTGCAAAGGTAGTATCTAAGGAGACTAAGCCACCAGTGCCTTACACTGAGGCAACTCTTTTAGCGGCCATGGAGGGTGCAGGTAAGTTTGTAGAAGATGAGGAACTAAAGGAGCACTTAAAAGAAAGTGGCCTAGGTACACCTGCTACAAGGGCAGCTATTATTGAGAGGTTAATTAAGGTTAAGTATGTGACTAGGAATAAAAAGGCTTTAGTGCCTACAGATAAAGGAATGAAAATAATTGAACTAGTGCCGCCAGAATTGAGGTCACCCGAGACTACGGGTAGGTGGGAAAAAGGACTTGCCGCAATAGCCAAAGGAACAATGACTCCTACTAGATTTATGGAAAGCATCAATAGATATGTAAATTATATCATTAAAGAAGCTAAAAATAACTAGGCAGAAAAGAGGGGATAGGGTGGAAAATAAAATTAGACTAATAAATATTGGGGCACTAATTGCAGTCATTGTAATAAATTTTTTGGCAAACTGGCTGCCAATTAACAATCAGACTACAGCAGAGGTTTCTGCAAAATATCCTGCTCTTTTTACACCTGCAGGCTATGCTTTTTCAATATGGGGACTCATATACTTATTACTGACTGGCTTTGTTATATACCAAGCCCTTCCGGGGCAAGAAAAGAATAAAATGATTATTTCTATTGGATATTTACTTGCTATTAGTAGCGTATTTAATGTTTTCTGGATATTTGCGTGGCATTATGATTTAATAGGCCTTTCCTTGATTATAATGTTAGCGTTACTCGTTACATTAATTATACTATACATAAGAATAAACAATAAAAAGAAATCAATTGCATTAGCAGATAAACTACTGGTACAGCTTCCCTTTAGTATTTACCTTGGTTGGATCAGTGTGGCCACATTAGCAAATGTAGGCTCCTTTATCTATTACATGAACTGGGATACTCTACTTATAAGCCCTGTTATCTGGGCTATAGTCATGATTATTTTAGGAACTTTTATAGCTTTTTTAAATATCCTCACTAAACACGATACGGCATATGCTTTAGTTTTTGTTTGGGCATTTATAGGGATAGGGGTACGGCATAGCAGTGAAATTCTTATACTTACAATTACAGCATGGCTTGCAGCAGCAGCAATTACCTTTTTACTGGGGTGGACAAAATACTCCAATCATTATATAGACCGGAGGTATTAAAGGCATTGAGAGGTGATACATGATGATAAATTTGGAAGAGTATAATCCCAAAAAGCATGATAAGCATTTAATAGCTGAGCTTATATACCAATCTGATGAAGAGTTGAACTCTCTAGTTTATGGAGAACAGGAAGAAGCAATAAAGGTGATTACAGCACTTATAGATATGGAAGATAACTACTACACCTCTCCCTACATTAAATGTGTTGTATACCAGGAAAAATTTGCTGGAGTCTTAGTAGGTTTTCTAGTTAATGAGAAATCTCAAATAGATAAAAGCTCAGGAAAAGCATTTGCAAAGGCCATGGGGACATGGAATTTTTTGAAAAGGATGCCTCTGCTCTTTAGGATGGGGAAAATAACATCAGGGGAGATGGACGCAAAGGGGTATTATATTCACACTATCTGTGTAGCATCTCAATTTCAAGGGCTTGAGATTGGGAGAAAGATAATAGAAATTTTAGCAATAGATCATGAAAAGCTTTATTTACACGTGAATATAAAGAAGCAAGGGGCTCAAAAATTTTACAAGAGAGTAGGCTTTCAGCCCCAGTCAAAGGGCACCATAAATCATAAGGGGAAAGAAATAGGTACATACTTAATGGAAAAGAAATCAAGCTAGGGGATGATTTAAGAGATGGGATCAAAGTCTGCATTAATAGTTGGCGCCAGTGGCTTAGTGGGAAATGAGTTACTAAAGCAGCTATTGTCTGCTCAGGAATACGGCAAGGTCGTGGCACTTGTTCGAACTTCTCTGGGTATTGATCACCCAAAATTAGAGGAGAAAATAATAGACTTTGATAATATAGACTTCTACAAAGAATGCTTTAAGGTAAATGATGTATTTTGCTGTTTGGGAACTACAATCAAAAAAGCAAAAAGCAAAGAAATATTTAAAAAAGTAGACGTGGATTATCCCGTAGCAGTTGCAAAGTTGGCTAAGGAGACGCAAGTGGAAAAATTCTTAATTGTAAGTTCAGTGGGTGCTAACCCCAATTCAAAAGTTTTCTACTCTCGCATGAAGGGGCTTCTTGAGGAGCAATTAAAAGAGTTAGGCCTTAAGTCACTACATATATTTAGGCCATCGCTATTGCTCGGAGAGAGAAAAGAACAAAGGCTCGGGGAGGATATAGGGAAGTTTGTGACCAAGGGGATACTCTTTATGTTCAAAGGTACTCTTTCACATTATAGCCCCATAGAAGCGAGAGTATTAGCGTTAGGCATATATAGGATTGCCCAAAGTAATGCTAAAAGTGGGGTACATGTTTATAGCTATAATCAAATCTCAAACGTAACTCTAGAAACTTAGAAAACGGCTCCATTTTTAGAAGCCGTTTTTTCTATATTCACTAGGCAGGAATGAACTTTTTTTGATTTGCGCGCTCCCAATGGCGATGTTGGGCAATGGCATTAATAAATTCTTGACTAAAGTAGCCTTCTTGGTTGTGATTTCCCATGTCGGCGGCATTTTGGATTGTTAATACTCCCTGATCTTTAACCAGTTGAGCGTGAGTATCTTTGCCAGCGGTCTTTGCGCCTTTAATCTGAGAAGTGGTTAGTAAGTCAACCCCCTCGTTAGTAGCGCCGATAGTCTTGGCGTGCTTAAATGCTTCATTTATAAAGTGTAACGCATCTCCTAATTGCATGAGCTGGTCTACACTCTGGCGCCCACCGGGAACATACACCGCATCATACATAACAGAACCAGCACCTAGCCAACTTTTATTTACCTCTAGTTGTTGGCCATCCACTCCTGTAATCATACCCTGTTTACTACTAACAATATGACAGTGTAATCCTGCACTGTTTAAGGCATTCATTACTTGGTTTACCTCGGAGAAATTAACGCCATTTTCTGCTAGAATGGCTACCTGTCTTGTCTTTGCTGTTTTAATTGTATTTTCTTGGCTAACTGCTGGTGATGAATCAGAGACGTCAGCTTTGCTTGGATTTGCCGGGGGAGTTGCTCCAATCCCCATGGCTATTTGAGTAGCTAAGTGTCCATCTATATTGTTATACATATCTACTATCCGTTGCTTAACCTGCTTGTCCATAACCCCGCCTAACTCAAAGTGAAAAGCTTCAATTATATGCTGCTTCTCTATTGGAGACATGCTGTTCCAGAAAATTTTTGATTGGCGGTAGTGATCATTAAAGCTCTTGCTCCGCTCACGAACCTTTCGGCCTTCAACCTTTTCTGTGTAATGAACATATCCTCCTTCCTGATCTGGAACAGGGTGAGGCGAATTTCCCTGAAGAGCATTGGGGAAGTAGCTGACGCGGCCTTTATCAATAGTCATTCGATGGTAACCATCTCGTTGATTATTATGAAGAGGTGCTATCGGGCGGTTAATGGGAATTTCATGGAAGTTAGGTCCTCCTAATCGGATTAGTTGTGTATCTAGATAGGAGAATAATCTTCCCTGTAGCAATGGGTCGTTGGTAAAATCAATCCCTGGTACAACGTTGCCCGGGTGGAAAGCCACTTGTTCTGTTTCAGCAAAGAAGTTATCAACGTTTCGGTCTAAGGTCATCTTACCAATTTTTTTAACCGGGATAACTTCTTCTGGCCATAGTTTGGTTGCATCCAAGATATCAAAGTCAAAATTAAACTCATCTTCTTCCTTAACCATTTGTACACCCAGCTCAAACTCTGGGAAATCCCCTCTGTTAATTGCATCCCATACATCCCGACGGTTATAATCAGGGTCTTTACCAGCTAGTTTTTGTGCCTCGTCCCAAACTAGTGAATGGGTTCCCAAAACAGGTTTCCAGTGTAATTTTACAAAGTGTGCCTTACCCTGATTATTGAAAAACCTAAAGGTATTGACGCTAAAGCCTTCCATCATCCGAAAACTCTGAGGGATTGCTCTGTCTGACATTAACCATAGAACCATGTGGGCAGTCTCAGGTGTGCTGGCTACAAAGTCCCAAAAGGTGTCATGGGCGCCAGAAGCCTGGGGAATTTCATTGTGAGGTTCAGGCTTAAGTGCGTGAATCAGGTCTGGGAATTTGATGGCGTCGTGGATAAAGAAAACGGGTATATTATTGGCCACCAGGTCATAGGTCCCCTCTTTTGTGTAGAATTTAGTAGCAAAGCCTCGCACATCGCGCACAGTATCTGCAGAGCCTCGGGATCCAATAGCTGTAGAAAAGCGAACGAAAACCGGTGTTTTAACAGATGGGTCCTGTAAAAAAGAAGCTCGGGTAAACTCAGTCATGGGTTCATAAGCTTGAAAATAGCCATGGGCCCCGAAGCCTCTAGCATGAACCACTCTTTCTGGAATGCGCTCATGGTCAAAGTGAGTTAATTTTTCTCGAAAATGAAAGTCCTCCATTAAAGTTGGACCACGGGAACCTGCTTTAAGGGAATCGTCCGTATGAGAGACAGGAACCCCTTGATTAGTGGTAAGATTTTTATTGTAGTGATCAGCTCGATAAGGTTTTAACTGTTCATCCTTGCTGTATTCGTTTGTTTTATCCATTCATTACAACTCCTTCTTTTCAAATATAAATAATCTTACTTTTATTAGATTACCTTCTATTTAACTGATATATACTTAGCGCTACCTTGTTAAAAATGGCAAGTACTTTAGTTGATTTTCTATTGTTATTGTGATGATTTTTACAGTATTTAATATTTACTCTTGATACGATTATTCTATTAGAATGAGGGGGGACTAAAATGGCTTATGAGGTTAAGGGCGAAATTTTCAATACTTTGTTAAGCAAGTGGAAGAAAAAATATAAGATATATGCACCAAAAAGACTTGAAAAGCGAGGGCGTTTTTCTGATACAGATTTAATCCGCTACGGTGAAATTGAAGCAGTAGAAGAAATTGTGTGGAGTGAGAAATCTCACTTTTCCCCAAAGGAGATTGTACATCCTATAACACAAACCTTATTATATTTTACAGAAGATCAGTATCAGGAATCTTTGGTACAGGATAAAAAAATAATGATTTTCTTACGTCCCTGTGATATTAACGGTTTTAAAAGGCTGGATACTATTTTTCTGAATAATGGACCTTATCCAGACTATTATTATGAGCGATTAAGAGAAAAAGTGAAATTTGTAATGATTGAGTGCAAAGAAAGCTTTGACAACTGTTTCTGTGTTTCCATGGACGCTAATTTTTCCAATGACTATAATATGGCTGTTAGGTTTAATCAAGAAAACCTCTATTTCCATGTTAAGGATGATGTGGCTTGCGGACGCTGTAATGTTCACTGCATTACCTGTAGTTGTTTTACTACACAGGATATAACTTATGATGACAACCCAAAAACAGGGGAGAGAAGAAGAATCTGGGCAAGTTGTCACGTGGATAACTTTACCACAATGGCAGGTGGACACGAATTCAGAGAAGATTATGGTTCTAGAATGAGATTTAAGACCATGCATAAAATTTATGACTACAAAAAAAGATTTGGAGAGCATATGTGTGTTGGTTGTGGACGGTGTGATGATCAGTGTCCTGAATACATCTCTTTCTCAAACTGTATTAATAAAGTGCATCAGGTGTTAAAGGAGGAGAAGACCAATGAACAATAATCCCTATATACCGCAAAAGGTGAAAGTATTGAACGTAACTGCACAGACCAATTTGGATATAACCTATAAACTAGCATGTGATATGAAGCCAGAAAACGGACAGTTTGTTCAGGTATCTATTCCGGGGGGAGGGGAAGCACCTATTTCAATTAGCGATTTTGGAGATGGTTACATTGAAATGACCATTAGAAAAGTGGGTACTCTAACCAATGAAATTTATAGCCTTAAACCTGGAGATGACCTATTTATTAGAGGACCTTATGGAAAGGGATTTCCCATAGAAAAATATAAGCAAAGGCAGTTGATTGTCATAGCAGGGGGAACTGGCTTGGCTCCTGTTAAGAGCATTATTAACCATTTTTATCGCAATCCAGGGGAAGTTAACAAGCTTAATATATTACTAGGTTTTAAGTCACCAGAGGATATATTATTTAGAGAAGAAATTGCTTTATGGAAAGAAAAATTTGATATCACATTAACAGTTGACCAAGCTCAAGCAGACTGGCAAGGAAACACAGGTCTTATCAGGTTTTGAAATCTTGGGCATCCCCTTTCAATGTATGGAAGCGGTTAACAAAAGGTTAGAGCCCCTAGTTCAAGAACTAGAATTAAATCAAGGTGTGAAAATAGAGAATCCTCATAAGGGATATCCATCTGCAGGAACAAGAAATGTATCAGCTTGTATAGGAAATCAAGTCTGTCAATTTGCCAACTACAACACTACTGAATTTGCTAGAAAAGTAGAAAAGTCTATTTTCCCCAATGACTATCATGTTAAGAGAGCCCTTTCTGGTTGCCCTAATGACTGCATCAAAGCCCATATGCAGGACTTTGGAATTTTAGGGATGACAAAACCAGAGTATGAAGTGTATAGGTGTATTAGCTGTGAGGCTTGTGTAAAAAACTGTAGCAAAAATGCTACAGGGGCATTGAAGGTGCACAATGGCAAGGTAAAAAGAGATGAGCACCAGTGTATTGGTTGTGGGGAATGTGTCTTAAAATGCCCAACTAGTGCCTGGACTAGAAACCCCGAAAAGTATTATAAGTTATTAATAATGGGTCGGACAGGGAAGAAAAATCCAAGGTTAGCTAAGCCATTTTTAGAGTGGGTGGATGAGGCTTCAATTATAAAAATAATTCAAAATACCTATGAATACATTGATGAGTTTATAGATCGTACTCTGCCAAAGGAACACGTAGGCTATATAGTAGACCGGACAGGAGAACAAGTTTTTAAAGAATATGCTTTAAAAGATGTGAACCTTGGTTGTGAAGTAAAGGAATATTTATAATATATTTGAAACCTTTTTATTGTTTTTACGTCTATTAGATTATACAACAATAAAAAGGGGAGATATATTATGAAAACTAAAAAAATACTTATAGGAGTTTTATCAGCATCAATAATTACATTATCTGCAGGTACTTCTTTTTCATCTCAATTTAATGACAACTCCGTTGCGGTGCCTATCAACAGTTACAAGGATACTGTAATCGTAGGTTCTGAGCACAAAGAAGAAATTACTGGATTTGGTGCCTTTACTGGAAAGGTTAAGGAAATATCTGATTTCCAAAGTATGGAGGGAACAAAAATAGCTTTGCTAGAGTCAGAGGATGGGAAAATAGCTAATATTTTAGTATCCGAATCCACATATATATTGGATGATGCAGACATTAAAGAAGGATCTGTAATTACTGGATATTATGACTTAAGTGCACCGATGTTGATGATTTACCCTCCGCAGTATAGGGCTGAAGCTGTAGTGATTGAAACTGAGGAGAAAAATGTAAAAATGGACGTGTTTGATAAAAATTTAATAAGTGCAGATAACACATTAAAACTTAATGTGACTGATGAAACTAAAATTGTGTGGCAAGATGGTACAGAGTTTACAGGAGATTTAAAAAATAGAAAGCTAGTAGTTGAATATGATATTTCAACACGTAGTATTCCTGCTCAGACTAATCCAAAAAAAGTTACTGTATTAAATGAAGGGGAAGAAAATCGGGCAACTGCTATCATGGATAATGTATCCAATATGGAGATAGTGGTTAATAATGAGAGAATAGATGCACCTAGCGCTTATACTAATGAAGCTGATGTTGTAATGGTTCCTCTACGCCCAATTGCTGAAGCTATAGGCTATGAGATTTCTTGGGATAGTGAAACACAGAGTATTAGGTTGGGACTAGGAATTAATTTAACTATTGGAGAGGATAACTATATATATATGAAAACTGCTCCAATAAAATTAGGCACTGCACCCACAATAGAGAACGGTATAACCTATGTTCCTTTAAATTTCTTTAGAGAAGTTATGAAGATGAATAATGCTTATGTATTTGAGGGACAGATTGTGATAGATGATGGAGAAGTAATGGAGTAAGAAGGAACCACTACTAAATGGTATGTAAAACCATATATAGTAGTGGTTTTTTTTGATTTACAGTTTAAGCAAGTGTTATAATGGTATATAATAGCACTTTTTTGGGGAAACGGAGAGGAGGAGTTACGTTGATAGAGAAGGATAAAATCGATATATTTCAAGAAATTCCTGCTAACGTGGGACAAGTTTTCTGGATAAGTTCAGCTGACCATAAGCAAATGCTTTATATAAGCCCTGCCTACGAGAGTGTGTGGGGAAGGAGTTGTGAAAGCTTATATAAAGACCCCACTTCATTTCTTGATTCAGTCCATGAGGAAGATAGACCTAAAGTTCTTGCTGAATTTGCAAGATATCTAGAAGGAGAGCAATTTAATTTAGAGTATCGAATTCTCTTACCAGATGAGAAAGTTCGTTGGGTGTCAGCACATTCGTTTCCAGTAAAAAATGAAGATGGCACAATTATAAGACGTACTGGAGTAGCATATGACATTTCTAAGCGCAAAGAAGTGGAGAGACAACTTAAGCAAAAAAACAAAGAGCTAGAAGGATTTTTCAATGTTTCTCTAGGACTAATGTGTATTGCAGATTTGGAAGGAAATTTTATCAAGGTTAATAAGGCCTGGGAAAGAATCTTAGGGTACCCCACTAGTGAAATAGAGCAAAAAAACTTACTTGAATTTGTCCATCAGGATGATAAAGCCAGTACCCAAAATGTTGTGGCTCAACTTCATAAGGGTAAAGAGGTAACAAGCTTTATTAACAGATATGAAAGTAAAAATGGGAATTATCGTATTTTAGAGTGGAGAGCTAATATATATAATAATGTAATCTATGCATCAGCTAATGATATTACAGAGAGTGTCACACTGGAAAAAGAGCTTGAAAAAGAGAAGAACTTTTTAAATCTAATTATCGATAGTACTCCTAATCTTATTTTCTCAAAGAATTGGTACGGAAGATACACGTTGGTAAATGATGCCGTTACAAAATTGTTTGGAAAAGCTAAGGAAGAGGTTATTGGCAAAACTGATTTTAACGTTTTTACTATACCAGAAGAAATAGAGCCCTTTCTAGAAGATGACCGGGAAGTAATGAGGGAGGGAAAGAAAAAAATAATTAACGAAGAAACATTGACAGATAGTGAAGGCAATACTAGGTGGTTTCAGACAGTTAAAGTGCCATTGATCATGTCTGAAGATAGAGAAGAGAGACAAGTATTGGGGATTGCTACAGATATAACAGATAGAAAAATAATTGAACAGAAACTAGAGCAGCAAGAAAAACTCTATCGTGGGTTAGTAGAATCGCAGCAAGACTTGATTGTCCGTGTCGATATGGAAAACAGGTTTACCTATGTTAATGAATCTTACTGCAAGACTTTTGGTAAGGCAAAAGAAGAATTAATAGGTAACTCATTTGCGCCTCTAGTACATGAAGATGACTTAGGAAAAACGTTAGAAGCAATGCAAGACTTAGAGAAACCTCCATATAGAGCATATATAGAACAAAGAGCCAAGACAGTTAATGGTTGGCGTTGGATCGCCTGGGAAGATTATGCTATTAAAGACTCTAATGGAAAAATTATTGAAATACAGGGTGTAGGAAGAGACATTACAGAACTAAAAGAGGCAAAACGAAAGGCCGAGGAAGCAAACAGGGCTAAGAGTCAGTTTTTGGCTAATATGAGTCATGAAATACGTACACCTATGAATGGAATAATTGGCTTAAGTCATCTTGCTTTAAAGAAAAGTCAGGATGAAGGGGTAAATAAATACGTGAGGAAAATTAAGGATTCTTCTAATTTATTATTAAATATTATTAATGATATTCTAGACTTTTCTAAAATTGAAGCAGGTAGTCTTAGACTCGAGGAGAATACTTTTCATCTTTATGAGGTTATAAAAGATATAGGTGATGCTTTTTCCGATCAAGCGAAAGAAAAAGGATTGGAATTAATCATCAATATATCTCCAGAAGTGCCTAAATACGTCTCAGGAGACGACTTAAGATTGAGACAGGCACTGACTAATTTAATAAATAATGCAGTTAAATTTACAGACAGAGGACAAGTCACCATCTCTATTGAAGTTAAAGAGAATAATGGGGATGCAGTGGAGCTTTTGTTTGCTATAAAGGATACTGGAATAGGAATAGCTGAGGCAAAGAGCGGGCTTTTATTTCAGCCATTTTCTCAGGCAGATGGATCTATTACTAGAAAATATGGAGGCACTGGATTAGGTTTGTCAATAACAAAACGGTTAGTAGAGCTTATGGGCGGAACTATCTGGCTTGAAAGCGAACTTGGCCAGGGATCAATCTTTTACTTTAAAATACTTTTTAGCCTACGGGTTGATGCAGGGGCTATAGAAACCTTTACAAATAGGAAAAGTTTAAAAATACTTATTGTAGATGACATTCGTGAAGATAGAAAAGTATTAGGCGAATTTGTAAAATCTTTAAACTGTCAGTATACCTCTGTGGATTCGGGAGAAAGAGCTTTAAAGGAGATTAATAAATTATTAATACAAGGAAAGAGAAACTTTGATTTAATATTGATAAACTACAAAATAAATGGCATTGACGGATTTGAAACTATAGCACAGATAAAAAAAATACAGGAGCTGGGGACCCCACCTGTGATACTCATGATGAGTAGAAATGATGATGTTGAGAGTACTAAAGCTAGAGCTGATGCAGCAGGATTCGAAGGTGTACTTGTTAAACCTATCGAACAGTCTACATTATTCAATGCAATTATTAACGTGTTTGGGAAAAGAGAAAATCTATTCTCTGTAGAGAATGCTAGCGAAAAAAACAAAAAAATTAATGAAGAGTTATTAGGATTAAATGTCTTATTAGTAGAAGACATTTACACAAATCAAGAGATTGCACGAGAAATCCTAGAACAAGAATCTCTACAGGTAACAGTTGCTGAAAATGGATCTGAGGCACTGGAGTGTATACGTAAACATAACTATGACGTGATATTAATGGATATGCAGATGCCTATCATGGATGGATATAAAGCAACGAAACAAATCAGGGCGCTTACTGATGTAGAAAAAAAGAATATTCCCATTATTGCATTAACGGCTCATGCCATGGCTGGAGACAAGGAACGTTGCTTAGAAGCAGGAATGAATGACTATATCTCTAAGCCCTTTAACCCAGAAGAGTTATTAGCTAAAATTTCAGCATGGGTAGGAATAACAAACAATAACCAAGCAAGAGGAGGTAAATTAAGTACAAAGAAGGAGCAAAAAAGACTTCCCCATTACATGCCTGGCATAAAGGTAGGAGAAGGCTTGCATCGAGTAGGTGGGAATTCTGACTTGTATTTGCAGTTATTAAAAGGTTTTTCTGTGGATGCACTTAGAGTAGTAGAAGAGATTGAAGACGCTTATGAAAAAAGAGATTTCAGTCTACTCAAGACAAGTGTCCATAAGATTAAGGGTGCTACCGGCAATATTGGGGCAACAAAAGTCATGGATATATGCAAAGAAATTGAACTAGAGCTAGAGAAAGGGAGACCCATAGGCAAGTACATTCAAGAACTTACAGGAGAAGTGTCAGAAGTAGTAAACTCAATAGATAAACTTATTAATAATCAGCCTGACGTAATGCCAGAAACAAATTCTTTATTGGAAAAAGCAAACAAAGAAGAGTTAAATAGATTGTTAACCAAGCTAAAGGAACAATTGGAGGAAGATATTTTTATTGAACTGGATTTTTTAATGGAGTTAGAAAAGCACATACCAAGAAATGAAAAATTATTTGAGGAATACTTGAGCCTTAAAAAAGCTATTGAAGATTTTGATTACGAAACAGCGCGAGTTCTTGTAAATGAATTTGAGCAGCTGACAAAATAACTTTTAGGAGGAGAGCAAATGGAAGAAACTGCAGAAAAGCATACCATCCTGATTGTAGATGATTCACGAACAAACATCATGACACTAGCAGAATTACTAAAGGATGACTGGAATATAAAAGTAGCTACAAGTGGCAAAGCAGCACTGCGAATAGCAGAGGCAAAAAAACAGCCAGATATCATTCTATTAGATGTAATGATGCCGGAAATGGATGGGTATGAAGTATGTAAAAGATTAAAAGAAGCACCAGAAACGAAGGATATTCCCATTATATTTGTAACTGCTATGGATAGGGTAGAGGATGAAGAATATGGGCTTAGTTTAGGTGCCATTGATTACATTACCAAACCATATAGTCCCCCGCTTGTAAAAGCACGGGTTAAAAACCATTTGGAATTGAAACAGTACCGCGATATGTTAAAAGAAACCTCTATGATCGATGGTCTTACAGGTATTCCTAACCGGCGTCGCTTTGATGAGGCTTTATCTATGGAATGGAGCCGTGCTGCTAGATATGGCAATAGCCTTTCGTTAGTTATGATTGATATTGATCACTTCAAAAATTACAATGATACTTATGGGCACTTAGAAGGAGACGAATGTCTACGCAAAGTTGCAGCAGCAATGCAAAGTATTCCTAAAAGAAACACTGATATTGTAGCAAGGTGGGGAGGAGAGGAATTTGCTTGTTTGTTGCCAGATGCCGATGAAGCCTCTGCTAACGAGATAGCTGAAGAACTTCGAAAGAAGGTAATGGCCTTGCAAATACCTCATGAAAGCTCTCAAGTCTCTGATGTAGTAACTGTAAGCTTAGGGGTGGCCACTATGGTTCCCCAAAAAGGTCAACAACCTGATGTGCTTGTGAAGAAGGCAGATCAAGCACTGTATAATGCAAAAAAGTCTGGTCGAAATAGGGTGTCAACTGAAATATGAAAAAGAAATTATTTATAATAGTAGCATTTATTGTAATTGGCACTGCTCCATTTTATTTGTGGCAGATAAAACAGCCACATACTTTAGATGTATTCATCTTTAACCAAGCAACAATAGAAAACTCTTACAGAGAGCACAATGGTTTAACTTGGGTTCTAAACCAAAGTCAGTACCAGGTTGATGTGGGAGCTGAACTACCTGCTACCCTTGAGCTCTATGACCTAATCTATATAGCTGATACCTATGGGGGGTTGCAAGCTGATGAACTGGAAAAAATAAAAAAATCACTGTGGAGTGGCACAACATTAATAGCAGAACATAATACCTGTGGCAGTCTTAATCATTTATTAGGGCTAGAATGGACGGGATGGATTGGCCGCTTCTTTGTAGATTTAGATAGAACTGGAGAGGTACCAAAGTGGGCTATTGAAAGCTACGAAAAGCAGGGAAAGGAATGGGAATACTCGGGAAGTGGCTTTTTGTTTGCTAACAATGAAGACAAAGTTATAGTGCTAGATGACCCCATTTATGCTACCACTAAGGGGATTAAATTCAGCTTAACTGATGCAGGGCAGGGGCTTATGAAAAGCGGAAGAAATATTAATTACAACTACTGGTTTAATATTGTGGAGCCTTTAGAGGACACCAAGATCCTAGGGGAATACCACCTATCCATTACAGAAAAGGGAAAAGAAAATCTGGAGGAAAATGGAATACCTGCAACCTTTCCAGCGATTATAAAAAACCCAGCAGGTTTATATGAAACCTATTATTTTGCAGGTAGTTTTGCCCGTATGCTCTCTACGCCAAGCTTCTATCAAGCTAAAGGAATTCACCATATTCAAAGGCTATTTACATCTAATACAGTATTAAGTGAGGATGTTTTTTACTGGAGGGCCTATGTGCCTATGATGAAATCCTTACTAGATGATATTGCCCTAGGGGAAGGGTACAATGTAGCTGTAGAACCTGACCTTTACAAAGCAGATGAGGTGGAGCTACTAGCTCGGACTAATCAAGAGTTAATAGAAATATATATAGAGGGAGAATGGCGGGAAATGCCCATTCTTGGGATGAATATTGGAATGGCTAAGCCGGGGAAGTGGTTTACAGAATTCCCCGAAGCTGAAGAGACATATACCCGCTGGTTTAAGAGGATTTCTGAAATGAATGCAAATACAATCAGGGTTTATACTCTTCAGCACCCCTCCTTTTATCGAGCATTGTTAAAGTTTAATGTGCAGAATCAAGAAAATCCCATATATTTAATGCAAGAAATATGGCCTGAAGAGCATCCCCCTGATGATAACCTTCTAGGCCGCCAATACCAAAAGGAATTTTTAAGAGAGATAGAATTAGTAATTGATGCCATTCACGGGAACGCAGTAATCCCTGAGAGAAGGGGTAGGGCCTGGGGTGATTTTTATGCGGATGTTTCACCATATACTATTGCATACCTAGTGGGCAGAGAGTTTGAGCCAGAAGAAGTAATTAGTACTGATGAATTAAACTCTGGATTTACTTTTGAAAGCGATTACCTTAGCATGCTCAATGGAAGTCCTACAGATGCATGGTTTGCTAAGAACTGCTCCTATGTGCTGGAATATGAGGAAGCTCAATATAATAGACAAACTCCCGTGGCAATAGTGAGCTGGCCTACCTTAGATCCCATGGAGCACCCGGCTGAGTGGAATGAGCAGGGGGATAAATCGCTGGAATACAATGATAAAGTATCTATTGATATAAGGAATATCACTGTGGGAGAAAAAACCAAGGCAGGCTTTTTTGGTGCCTATCATATTTACCCTAACTATCCGGACTTTATGAATAATGAGCCATCCTACGCATCCTATAGAGATGAGCAAGGAGAATTTCGGTATGGGGGATACCTACAGCATTTTTTAGAATACCATCAGGGGTATCCAGCCCTAGTAGCTGAATTTGGACTTGCCACAGGTATGGGCAATGCCCACAGCAACCCCAATAATTATCATCACGGCAGCATGACTGAAGAAGAGCAGGGAAAAGGCGTAGTGCGGATGATGGAAGCTATTTTTAACGAAGGATATATGGGCGGAGTAATCTTTGAATGGATGGACGAATGGGCGAAGAAAACATGGACCACAGAGCCATTTATGGTGCCCTATGAGCACAATGTTTTTTGGCACAATGCAATTGACCCTGAACAAAACTATGGGATTATGGCCAATGAAGCAACAAAGCCCAAAGAGCCAGAGCTTACACTTCAGCCCATAGATGCTACAGCTAAACCAATTATCCATAAAGTTGAACTCAGGGCAAACGAAACCTTTTTCTTTATAGATATATTATTGGATGAGAAATTTAATTTTAATGAGCATGAGGTTTTAATTGGAATAGATACTTACGGTCGCAACAAAGGTGAGTTTTACTTTAGCCAGGATTTAGACATAGAAGCACCATCAGGAATGGAATTTCTAGTAGAGCTTTTAGGTAAGGATAAAGCTAGGCTACTAGTCACACCATCCTACAACAGTAGCAACATGGCCTTTTCCTCTACATACAGTAGGGATGCTGTTTTTGAATTAATACAACCTCTAATAAACAAAGAGCGGGTTACTAAAGGTGGCACAAGGATTGAAGCAATTTATGAGGATGCCAGCAAACTGAAGTACGGTGATCAGATTGGCTCAACTAATTACTGGTTATACCAGAACAATGAAATTAATTTGCGACTGCCCTGGGGCAGGATAAGCGTGACTGACCCAACTACTCATAGAATTCTAGATGACCCTAGGGAATACAACTATTATCCTGAGCGGGATACATTTCACACCAATACCACAGAGGGCTTTTTAGTATATTTGATGGTAATAAATAAAAGGGATGGGGAAATACTTCAAAAGCTGTTCCAAAATCCTGAAAAGCCCTACTTGTGGGAGTCATGGGGAGAGCCCCGCTACAGGGAGAGGTTAAAAGATAGCTACTATTACATTCAGGAATACTTTAGCACTTTCAATTGAGGATAATTAAGGGGGAGGCAATGAAGCAAACAGTAACAAGAACACTTACAAAAATTGATGACAGCGGCGTCTATCAACTAGGTTTTAGGGAGAAAGACTTCAGCGTAATTAGCAGTGCATATATTATTATTGATCAGTATCTTGATGATAGTGAAGGTACTTATAAAAAGGAAGTTGTCATTATTGATCCTGGTTCGGTTATAAATGTCTCAGAGTTGAAGGATATCTTAACAAAAATAATTGAGCCCGGAGAATTAAAATATGTTATCTTACAACATCAGGACCCTGATTTATGTGCAGTTATTCCATTTTTGGAGCACCTGTATGGATTATATCAGTATGTGGCCCACTGGCGCGGTGCCGTATTGATTAAACATTATGGAATTAAGAATCCTTTTTACTTTATTGACCAGAGGAATTTTAAATTACAGCTAAAAAGCGGTAGAGAGCTTTTGTTTTTTCACACACCCTATGCCCACTCTCCCGCCGCCATAATGACATATGATACTAGAAGCAAAATTCTGTTTTCGGGAGATTTATTTGGAGCCTTTTCCACGGATGAGTACAAGGAATTAGATGAAAGTTATTTGAAGGCTATGGGATTATTCCACGAAAACTATATTCCATCCCAAGAGATTATGAAATTGATGCTAGCTAGAGTTGAAAAAATAAAGAACCAGCTAGGCATAAATTTAATTGCGCCTCAGCACGGGTTGATAATTGACAAATCAAATACTGAAAAGGTTATTGCCAAGCTTGGCCAGATAAACTGTGGAAAGTACTTGATCGATCTTGAAGAAGAACTCCTACCAAAAGTAGAAGATATGGGAGAGATAGATAGTGAAATAACTCCCTATATAAACTTGATTGACTATATGTCTCAAGAGATGGAGGGCTTGTATAACCAAAATCGCATGCTAAACCAGAAAATGGAAGAAATCGGTGATAGTATTAACAAAGACCCTTTGACAGGCCTATACAGGAAACAATATTTTGTGGATTTTTTAAATAAACTATTGGAAGAGATTCAATTATCTGATTTAAATAAAGCATGTCTAGCTGCTTTTAGCATAGACAATATAGCCAATATAAACCAACGGCACGGTGAAAAATATGGAGATCGCATTATAACTAAAGTGGCTGAAACTGTAAAGAATAACCTGCCTGCAAACTATATGGTTTTTAAGTACCTAGGACCAACTTTTTTTATTATATTTCCAGAAGTTGAATTAGAACAATGTAGGGCTGAAATGGAGGCTGTTAAAAACAAAATTTTACAAGCCAGCTTAGAATGGGAGCAGGTTAATATTAGCGGTGGTATAACCCCTATAAACAAAAGGGAGATAGCCCAGGATGGGAGCACCTTAATCGAGCACACATTGCAAAAAATTAAAGTGGGGCAAAAGCAAGGCGGCAACAGAGTTATTCTCAATCTGGATAAGCTACAGCTAAAGGTCACTAAAAAGGTATTAATAGCCGACCCCAATGAAGTGAGCAGGAGGATTATTGCTAATATTGTGCAGGGACTAGGATTTGATTCAGTTGTAGCCGCTGATGGGGTAATAGCACAGGATATAATAAAAAAAGAGGAGGTTGACATGGTTATTTGCGAAGCGCTACTAACTAAAAGAGACGGCTATTCCTTGCTGAGCTTTATAAAAACGGATAGCTATTATACAAATATCCCTGTGGTATTTGTTTCTTCAGTAGACTACCCTGAAAAAGTAACCAAAGCCTTGAAAATGGGGGCTGCCGATTACTTAGTCAAGCCCTTTTCAACTGAAATAATGAGAACCAAGATAAAGCTACTACTATCCAAGTCATAAAAGGAAAGGTGAAACTATGGAGCAATTAGCGATTCAACTTCTGATTATATTTTCTCTTATAGTAATACTCTTTTCTGCATTTCTATTTTTTAGGCGACTGTATATTTCTGAGCAACATAGAAAAAAAAGCCAGAGGCAGAAGGTAATCGCTCAAATATATCAAAACTATGTGGACGGAATTATATCAGAAGGTGAGTTAATAGATGCATTGGAAGAATCCGAAATTTACAATAAAGAAATGATAATCTTAGAGGTGCTGTTAGAATACGCCAATATATGTAGCACACTTCCTTCTAATGCTGCTTTAGAAAAACTGGGAATAATTAATTTATTGAAAACCATGTTATCAAGTAGGGCAGGATGGAAAAAGGCGACAGCCTTGAATGCCTTAATAAAATTCAATATAACAGGCTTTGCAGAGGAAGCTGAAAAGCTTTTGGCACATAAAGAAGAATTGATATCATATACAGCAGCAGAATACTTAATAACAATTAAAGAATTAGAGAAGCTAGATAGAATAATTAAAATACTGTCCCAAACGGACGATTGGTATCTACATCATTATGCTCAAATTTTTGCTCAATACCAAGAAGAAGCATTTCACATACTTATGGCACATTACAATTCAACAGTTCTTCTTAGTGAAAAGCTCTGTATTGTAAAGATGTTAAGGGGATTTACCATTCCTCAAAACGATTCCTTTCTTAAAGAGCTAGTTTTTACAGAAGACAAAATCATTAGAGAGACAATCGCTGAATATTTGATAGAAAAGGATCCTGGATATCTGGTGCAAAACAACTTTTCCAATGACATAAGCCCATATGTGAGATCCCTGTACTTTCGCGGTTTTATGGAATTAGGGTATGATGATTCCAACCTACAGGTGTTACTTACTCATTCACTAGACAAGTCTGAGGTTATTCGCAGGAGTATCGTAGCCGCATTAACTCATTATTGCCAGACCAATCCAAAGACAATCGAATTTTTAGAAGAAAATCTGGTTAGATTTCATGAGTACGATAAGGCAATTATTCATGTGTTTGACCAGTTGAATATTACCGATGACTATATTAGAAATTTAATAAGGCCAGAGGGTGAACAAAAGGCCCGCACTATTCTTAAAAAGTACTTAGAGCTAGGAGAACTAGGGGATATTCTCAGATTTTTGAGCACCTCAAGAAATGATAGTATCAACAAGAAGCTTACAGAATTGGTCTGTGAGTACGCCAATTCTCAAGATCTTGAGAATAATAGCGACTTGCTGGAAAGGACTCAAGAGCCGTATAAATCCAAAATAAAAGAAATTATTAGACCCAACCTGATAAGACAAGCTGAAAAAACAGAGGATAAAAATATTAAACAGCGCTTGATTTTACTAAGTGTTTTGATAACGGTAATTATAGCTCCCTTTATTATATTCGGATACAAAAATCTCAACCTACTTTTACAGCATAACATCTCTCTGTTTATTACCTATTTAATTTTGGATTTTAATAAGGCGATTATATTTTATGTGGCAAGTATTAATACAATCTATTTGATTCTCAACTTTTTATCTTATGCAGGGTTGAAAAGGTACAGTGAAAAGAAGAAAGCATGGCAATTGGGAGATTATTTTAAGAGAAAGTTAATACCACCTATCTCAATTATTGCACCCTGCTACAATGAATCTGCAACAGTTATCGAAAGCATCAATTCACTGCTCAACATAAGATACCCCAGGTTTCAGGTAGTGGTTGTCAATGATGGCTCTAAGGACGATACTTTGGCCAAGTTAATTGGCTACTATGAGCTGGAGAAAACTAATTATATATATAGAGAGATGATTCCCACATCTAAAATTAGAAATACATATAGCTCAGTTAGGTTTGACAATTTGGTAGTTGTGGACAAAGAAAATGGTGGTAAGGCTGATGCGCTCAATGCAGGTATTAATATAGCAGAGCACCCCATATTCTGTGCTATCGATGCTGATACACTAATTGAAGGAGATTCCTTGATAAATGCTTCCGCGCCCTTTTCCTTTGATCACCTAAAAACAGCAGCCACAGGTGGAAACATCAGGGTTATAAATAACTGTAGAATAGATAACGGGGTCATAGAAAAGTTTAATATTCCAAGAGGTACTGTAGAAAATTTTCAGGTTATAGAATACATTCGAGCTTTTACAGGTGGAAGAATCGGCTGGTCCTACTTAAATAGCCTACTAATTATATCAGGAGCCTTTGGCTTGTTTAAAAAGAGGATGGCCTTTAATATTGGCGGCTACAGCACTAAGGAAAGTCGGAATTTAGATACTGTAGGCGAGGATATGGAGCTAGTTGTTTCCTATCACAAATATCTAGCTAAGAGGAAAGAGAAATATCAAATCACCTTTTGTCATGACGCTAATGGCTGGACAGAGGTGCCTAATGACTTAAAATCGCTTAAAAAACAGAGGAATAGGTGGCAACGGGGTTTAATTGAGGTGCTGACAAGTAACTTCAGTCTGTTTTTTAATCCCCGGTATGGCCGGGTGGGAACAACTGCTTATCCATACTTCTTCATTTTCGAATTTATAGGCCCTTGGATAGAGGTAATGGGTTATGTTTTTGTGGTTTTAGCTTTATTTATGGGTATTTTAAACCCATCTATTTTCATATTATTGTTTGTATTTTCTGTTCTCTTTGGGATAATCATTTCTCTTTTTGGACTGTATATTGATGAAAAAGAGAGCATAAGGTATAGCAATAAGGAGTTCTTTAAACTACTGGGTTTTGCCTTTATAGAAAACTTAGGCTTTAGACAAATGGGAGCATTCTGGCGGGCAGGAGCATTTATCAGCTTACTTTTAAATAGGCAAGGTTGGGGGACTATAACCAGAAGAGGTTTTGCTCCAAATATTAGCCAAGGACAATAAACATAAGTTTAGCTACTTGACAGAATCTCAAAAATCAGCGATAGTTTTATGGTGTGTACTTTTTGGTTTTAAACTATAATCTATCGCTGAAAGGGATGAAACAAATGAATGAAGAAACAAAGCCAAATGGTTTTGCACTTATTCCATTTCTAGTCTTCGTAGCAATTTTTTTAGGAAGTGGCATCCTCCTAGAATTGCAAGGGGTAGAATATGCTTTTTATCAGCTACCAGCTCCTGTGGCAGCTATGTGCGGTATTATTACAGCATTTCTGTTGTTTAAAGGAACTGTTGAAGAAAAATTTAACGATTTAGTTAAGGGCTGCGGCAATAAAGATATCATAATTATGTGCATTATATATTTGTTAGCTGGAGGATTTGCAGCGGTTACTAAAGCTATGGGCGGTATTGACTCCACTGTGAATCTAGGCCTTACCTATATCCCAGCTGAGTATATAACCGCTGGAATTTTTTTAATTTCTGTATTTATTTCGGTAGCTACCGGGTCCTCGATGGGTTCAATAGCAGCTGTTGCTCCTATTGCTGTGGCCTTAGCCCATACAGCAGGGCTCAACATGCCATTGACCTTAGCTGCAGTTTTAGGAGGTTGCATGTGCGGCGACAACCTTTCAATTATTTCGGATACTACTATTGCAGCTACAAGAACTCAGGGCGTAGCCATGAAAGATAAATTCAAGGTAAACTTTTTTATTGTGCTGCCAGCACTTATAATTACAGTAATATTACTTCTGATTTTTGGTAGGCCGGAGACGGTAGTGGAAATAGAAACTCATAATTACGATTTAATAAAAGTGATGCCTTATATTTTTGTTTTAGTTGCTGCTATTGCAGGCATGAATGTCTTAACTGTCTTAACTGGAGGTATCCTTATTTCCGGCACTATTGGGTTAGCCTATAGGGAATTAACTGTATTGACTTTCACTCAAGAAATTTACAATGGTTTTAATAATATGTTTGAAATTTTCTTGCTTTCTATGCTCACAGGTGGACTAGCATACATGGTGACAAAAGCAGGAGGGATACAGTTTTTACTGGAGAAAATTCAAAGCTTTATTTCGGGTAAAAAATCAGCTGAGCTGGGAACAGCTTTTCTAGTTTCTGCAACAGATGCTGCCGTGGCAAATAACACGGTTGCCATTATAATTAGTGGGCCAATAGCTAAGAAAATCAGCACTAAATTTCAAGTGGATCCTCGCAGAAATGCTGCCATTCTGGATATATTCTCTTGTGTTGTTCAGGGAATGATACCATATGGTGCTCAGATGTTATTGATAGCCAGCCTATCAATGCATGCGGTATCCCCTTTGCAAATTATACCGCTGCTGTGGTATCAGATTCTCTTGGCACTGGCAGCCATAATATCCATTTATCTGCCCTTTGCTAATGGAGTCATTAACAAAAACCCTTGGAAATGGGAGCAAATGTAGTATCAAAAATCCCTAGCGTATAATCGCTAGGGATTTTTAGTGTGTAATTATCGATATGCAGGGATGTCTAGCAGTTCGTCCACAGTTACAAAAACATACCCCTCAGCCCTTAAAGTATTGATTAGTTCAGGGAGAGCTTCTACTGTGGCGGCCATGCTCGTACCTTCACCACTTGCTGAATGGAATAGCAAAATAGCTTCTTCTGTTACATCAGGTAGAGTATTAATCAGGATCTGCTCTACATTTCGATCGCGCCAATCTACAGAATCAACTGACCAGTTGATTACTTTATAGTCTAATTTCTCTAGCTCTGTCATGGTGTTATAGTTTACTGCTCCATATGGAGGGCGCATTAATTGTGTTCTCAAGCCAGTTATATCGTTTAGAATATTTTCCGTTCTTATCATTTCACTAATCAAGCGGTCCTGAGATACTTTTCGTAAATCAGGGTGGGACCAAGAGTGGTTCCCAAGCACATGACCCTCTTCTACAATTCGGCTTACTACCTCAGGATATCTTTCTGACCTACTACCCATTAAGAAGAAAGTTGCTGGCACTTGGTATTCCTTCAAGACGTCTAACACTTGTGGTGTGTATATTTGGTCTGGGCCATCATCAAAAGTTAAGGCAATACGGTTAGTATTAGAGCCTCCTTTTAGATAAAAGGTATCAGAAAATTGTCTAACTAATTGGGATACCGTGTATTCAAAGGATGACTCGGGCGGTACTAAATTAGCACCCTCTGGGACTTGTAGTACTTGTCCTACAGACAAGTAGCTCCAATCAGATAAACTGTTTGCTTCTGCTAAATCATCCATGGATACCCCAAGGTGTTGTGCGATTTTATAAAGGCTGTCCCCTAACTGAACTCGATAACTAGTCTCTTCATTAACAGGTATGATTAATGGCTGGTTTGCAAAAATTCTTTCTGGATTTGCAATATAACTGTTGTTCTCTAGAATTTCATCCATAGTCAAATCATACTTTTGAGCGATAAGGTAGATGCTCTCACCAGGTGCAACTCGGTGAACTTGCATAGCGTGAGAGTGATAGGGCATAACCAATAATGCAATACCTAAGATAAACACTAAAAACTGCAATGTCTTTTTCATTATGCTAAATCCTTTCTTGTATATATTTTTTTACCAAAAGGCTACATACGATTTATGCAAAAATGTATATAAACCTAAGACAATACTTTCGGCATTAAATCACCATATCCTACAAGTAAATAATGGGAGAGTATTGTCAACCTGGTAGCAGCGGTGTGTTTACAATGATTTAATTATTGGGTATTATAGAAGCAAGCATTTTGATGGGAGCTGATAATATGAAAGAATATATTGCAAATATCGAGAGAAAAATTTTAGCAGGTCAGCAGATTGACTTTAGTGACGCTATTAAGCTAAGTGCCTTGGAGAAAAAAGAGGACATAGATCAGCTGTGCAATAGTGCCAATAACATTCGGGAGTTTTATTGGGGTAATAGGGTAGACTTATGTAGCATCATGAATGCTAAGTCAGGGCGATGCTCAGAAGACTGTAAGTTTTGTGCCCAATCCAGCCGTTATAATACTGGTGTAGAGACCTTTGATTTAGTATCCATAGAAGCAGCAATAGAACTGGCAAAAGAAAACCAAGCTGAAGGGGTTAACAGATTTTCTCTTGTTACTAGCGGTAAAGAGATTAGAGAAAGCGACTTTCAAAAGGTGCTTGAGATATACAACTTATTGCAAAGAGAGGTAAGAATGGATTTATGTGCTTCTTTAGGGATAATCGGTTATAATAAGTTATTGAAACTAAGAAAAGCGGGTATAACTATGTATCATCACAACTTAGAGACTAGCAGGGAGTACTATCCAAAAATATGCACTACTCATAGCTACGAAGAGAGAATTGATACTATCAAGGCAGTCCAAAAAGCTGGTATGGCTGTCTGTTCTGGGGGAATTATAGGCTTAGGAGAGAGTATGGCGGACAGAGTTAAACTGGCTTTTCAATTAAGGGAACTAGAAGTGAGATCTATACCAATTAATATCCTAAATCCCATTAAGGGAACTCCACTAGAAAACACAGAGGTAGTTAGTGAAAGTGAAATTCTAAAAACCTTTGCCCTCTTCAGGTTCATAAATCCTAGGGCAGCTATAAGACTTGCTGGTGGCAGAGATTTAATTGCTAACCATGGTAAAGTTTGCTTTAAAGCGGGAGCTAATGCTACAATTACAGGAAACTACCTAACTACTTCAGGTAACAAAATAAGAGATGACAAAAAAATGATAAAAGAGTTAGGTCTAAGTTTAGATTAACTTAACTTAAAGGAATGATAATAATGGATAGTTTTTTACCAATAAGTAAACAAGATATGCATGATAGAGGGTGGGATCAGTTAGACTTTATTTTGGTTTCTGGTGATGCCTATGTAGACCACCCATCCTTTGGAGTGGCAGTTATCGGCAGGGTGCTAGAGAGTAGGGGCTATAAGGTTGGGATAATAGCTCAGCCTAAGTGGGATAGTGCTGTAGGTTTTAAAGCGTTGGGGAAACCTAAGCTGGGTTTTCTCATTACTGCTGGAAACATTGATTCCATGGTAAACCATTACACAGTAGCTAAGAAAAAGCGAAACGATGATCTTTATTCTCCAGGAGGAGAAGGAGGGCATAGGCCGGATAGAGCCTCTATAGTCTACGCTCACAGGGCTAGGGAGGCATATAAGGGTGTTCCCATAATCTTAGGTGGAATCGAAGCTAGCCTAAGACGATTTGCCCATTATGATTACTGGTCAAACAAAATCAGAAGGTCAATTCTTTTAGATGCCAAAGCTGACCTGTTAGTTTATGGAATGGGGGAACAGCAAATAGTGGAGATAGCTGAGGCGCTAGAGAGCGGCATCCCTGTAGAAGAAATAACCTATGTAAAGGGAACTGTATATAAAACTCAAGACAAAGAAAGAGCGCATGAACCGCTATTCCTGCCTCACTACGATGAGATATTGGAGTCAAAGAGAAAGTATGCAGAAAGCTTCCTGCTTCAATATAAGAATATGGACGCTATTTGGGGAAAATTCTTAGTAGAGCCTTACAGGGGTTATTACATAGTTCAAAATCCTCCGCCTGAGCCTCTGAGCCAATCCCAACTAGACCAAATATATTCACTTCCCTACATGAGGACATACCACCCTAGCTACGAACAAGCAGGGGGGATACCCGCAATCAAGGAAGTGAAATTCAGTTTAATTAGTAATAGGGGCTGCTTTGGCAGCTGTAACTTTTGCGCTCTTAATTTTCATCAAGGGAGAGTTGTTCAGGCCAGAAGTCATCGCTCTATTTTGGCGGAGGCTGAGAAGCTAGTGTGGGAACCTGATTTTAAGGGGTATATCCACGATGTGGGTGGACCTACAGCTAATTTTCGCCACAAAGCTTGTGAGAAGCAGGAAAAGCACGGAGTTTGTAAGGACAAGCAGTGCCTATACCCCAATCCATGTAAACAGCTTAAGGTAGATCATGATGATTACCTAAAGCTATTGAGGAGATTGAGGGAGCTTCCCAATGTGAAAAAGGTCTTTGTCAGGTCAGGAATAAGGTATGACTATTTAATTCACGATAGAAATGATAAATTTTTCAAAGAGCTCTGTGAGCACCATATTAGTGGCCAACTAAAAATAGCCCCTGAGCACATATCATCTCAAGTATTAGATAAGATGGGCAAGCCCACTAGAGATGTTTACGAGAAGTTTACTAGTAAATACAACAAAATTAATGAGCAATTGGGGAAGAAGCAATTTTTAGTACCTTATCTCATGTCTAGCCACCCAGGGTCAACTCTTAAGGATGCTATTGAATTAGCTGAGTACTTAAGGGATCTAGGCTATATGCCTGAGCAGGTTCAAGATTTTTATCCTACACCAGGAACCCTTTCTACCTGTATGTATTACACAGAATTAGACCCAAGAAATATGAAAAAAGTATATGTGCCTAAATCTCAGCGTGAAAAGGCTATGCAGAGGGCATTAATACAATATAGAAAACCGCAAAATTACAAACTAGTTTATGAAGCTTTAACCAAAGCTGGAAGAACTGACTTAATCGGTTTTGGGAAAAAGTGCTTAATCCGACCACCAAGACAGCAAGAACCCTCAGGGAGAAATAATAAACATAATAAAAATAGGAACAAAAAGCAAAGAAGAAGCAGGCAATAGAGTTATGGAAAAGTTCTCGGGGAAACCCGAGGGCTTTTTATTGTTTTATTCAACCACCAGCAGGGAATTAGTGCTAATA
The DNA here is from genome assembly GCF_050433185.1 of Desulfitispora alkaliphila. Lineage (NCBI taxonomy): Bacteria > Bacillati > Bacillota > Desulfitisporia > Desulfitisporales > Desulfitisporaceae > Desulfitispora > Desulfitispora alkaliphila. The sequence goes on along the minus strand of NZ_JBNPXS010000024.1, from coordinate 2,834 downwards.
AAAGAAATAGATAATAACAACTAAAACTAATAAAGGTGGTAGGTTAAGATGATGTGGAAAGATAAATACAAAATTGGCGTGCCAACTATTGATCAGCAGCACGAAGAACTCTTTAATCGCGTATCAGCTTTTATCCAAAAAGTAAATCAGGAAGGTGATTGGGAGGAAAAACTTGAAAAGGTCAAGGAAACCATGGCCTTTATGCAGGAGTATGTAGTTTTTCATTTTGACGACGAGGAGAAGTATCAGGAGAAAATTAATTATCCGGACCTAGAAAATCACAAAGAAGCTCACAAGAAGTTTAAACAAGCTGTTAACAATTATGCCAAACGACTTGAGCAGGAAAACTATACGCAAGAATTAGTTCAGGAATTTAGCGGTAAGCTTATGGCTTGGCTAATTATGCACGTTGCAGCAACAGACCAGAAAATAGGAAAGTATGTGCAAGAGCGTGGGGGTGAAGAGATATGAAAGTAGAATATGTAAACCCTTTCTTTAAAGCTACAAATGAAGTATTTAACCTAATGTTAAGTGTGGAGACGGAAAAAGGAGAGTTAAGTGTAGTTGAAGACATGGTCTCCAGTAAAGAAGCAAATGTTGTCCTGGGAGTAACGGGAGACCTGCGCGGCAATATTTTGTTTAGCTTTCCCAAAGAGATGGCATTAGAAATGGTCAAAATTATGTCAGGTATGGAAATGAATGAAATTGATAGCTTTGTATCCTCGGCCCTAGGAGAGGTTGCAAATATTATCGGGGGCAATGCCATAACAAATCTATCTGAAAATAATTATACATGTGATATAGTGCCACCTCAGATTTTTGTAGGACAGTACAAGTCACTTTCCATGGCATCAGGGAAAGCACTATTAGTGCCCTTAAAAACAGACATTGGTCAACTTGATCTCCATATATTCTTAAAAGAATAGCAGAAGACACAGGATTTTTGGATTTTTTATCGAAATATACCCTGTTTGAATAATTTTAATATGGGGGAATTACCAGACCCTTTGGCAACATTAGCTGAGTAGAGAAGGCTAGAGTGCCAAAGCCAATTCAAGATAATTATCAGTTACCTAGATTTTCTCCTTTAAGTCTTCCTGAAGAAAGTGGTATTATTAGAGTTGTAGACTGGATGGTGGAAAAGGAACTGTTAGAGCGAACTTATAACTACGAAGAGTTAGTTACGAATAAATTTGTTTCAAATTAGGAGAAATCATAGTGCAATTAAAGAATTTAGACATAGTGTATAAACAACAAAATAGCGATACTTTAGTTAGGGCGGTAAAAGGCTTTAATTATGATTTTCACAAGGGGAAGACTTATGCTATTATTGGTCCCTCAGGATGCGGGAAGAGCTCACTCCTATTGGCTATGGCAGGTTTGCTTAAACCCACAAGCGGTACTGTGAAATGGATGGGGGAGTCTATTGTAGAACCACATCCATCAATATCGCTAATTTTGCAAGACTATGGTCTCTTTCCTTGGAAGACAGTTTGGGAGAACGCATGTCTCGGACTAGTTTTACGCAATCAGTTGGATGCCAAAGGAAAAGAGAAGGTAAAGGGAATTCTAGAGTATTTAGGTTTGTTCCAGTACTTAGATCGCTTTCCAAAAGAGTTGAGTGGAGGCCAGCAACAACGGGTAGCTATTGCCAGGGCATTGGCAACTGATCCTCAACTGCTGCTCATGGACGAGCCATTGAGTGCTTTAGATGCCTTAACTAGAGAAAGTATGCAGGAACTGTTGGTTAATATTTGGAAGCGAGAAGCAATTACAATGATTATTGTCACCCATAATATTGAGGAGGCAGTATATTTAGGACAAGAAATACTAGTTATGACTGACTTACCTGGTCAGATAGAGCATGTTTTTGAGAATCCCCATGTGGGAAATGCTCAGTTTCGATCTAGTCCAGAATACTATAAATTTTGTGCTAGTATTAGAGCAAAATTAAACGCTAAGGGTGTTGGCAATTTATGATGAAAACAATAAGGTATATTGCCAGTGCTTTCACTCTGTTTTTTATCTGGCATGTGGTGGCAGTGATTGTTGATCGAAATGTACTGCCAACGCCAATTGAAGCGATTGAACAGTTTATACACTACATGTCTAGGGGATTACTGCAACACTTTTTTATTAGTACCTATAGGGTAGTAGTTAGTTTGTGCATTGCCTTTATCCTGGCTGTGCCTCTAGGTTTTTTAATGGGTAGAAATTCAAAAGTGGATGATTACCTAGCTCCTATGGTTTATATGCTATATCCTTTGCCTAAAAGTGTATTCTTGCCTTTACTAGTTGTATTCTTTGGGCTGGGGGATTTGCCAAAGATACTGTTAATTACTATAATTGTTTTCTTTCAGATTTTAGTTACATCTAGAGATGCTGCCAAAGGGGTACCTGAAGAAATGGTTTTATCCATGAAGTCTTTGAATGCATCCCAGTGGCAGATATATCGTCACGTTATTTGGCCCAGTAGTTTACCGAAGATACTGACAGCAGTACGCATTAGCTTAGGTACTGCCGTGGCTGTGCTATTTTTGGCTGAGACATTTGCATCCATAACAGGACTAGGCTATTTTATTATGGATTCCATGGGTAGACAAGCATACAGCCGAATGTTTGCTGGAATAATGGGCATGGGAATATTGGGATTAGGTATGTACTTAATAACTGATTGGATAGAAAATAAATATTGTAAATGGCAAAAATAAAGAGGAACTGTCACTTTGACAGCTCCTCTTTTATGTGTGCCCGGCACGGGCGGTAACTTGGCGGTGAAAGTCCGCTGTGGGCTTGGTAGTGGGAACCACTAGCCAATGACAAGGGTGTCCATC
>NZ_JBNPXS010000023.1:0-50085 GCF_050433185.1 Desulfitispora alkaliphila | reverse complement strand
TGTCACTTGAAAATTTCTCCACATTGGGGTGAAGTCCTTTTTTATGATATTGAAAACCTTATATATCAAGGGTTAATTAATTTGCAAAAGTCTCATGTAAAAAGAGGAATTTTATATAAATATGTAGAAATTTACCATAAATAACATTGATGGAAGTGGTTTCCTTGAAAGTAAATCCACAGGTTCTAAATACCATACCAGTAGAATTAGTAAAAAGATACCGCATTGTGCCTATTGAAGTAGTAAAGGGAGAATTGAGTGTAGCTATGTCCGGCCCCATTGATCCACAATTTGTAGACGACATAACCACATTGACAGGATACAAGATTAAACCTTGCTTGATCTCTGAAGCTGAAATTGAAAGTGTAATTAACAGGCATTACTTCAGCTTTGAAAACAAAAATAATATTATTCATGATGAAACAAAGGATTACGGTGGTAAGCATGAGCAAGAGGTAAAACTAATTGTGGACGACATTATCAAAAAGGGTGTTGCCATAAAAGCCAGTGACATTCATTTTGAACCTTTAGAAAACAGTTGGCAAGTTAGATATAGAATAGATGGTGTTTTGCAAAATATCCTGAGGCCTTATCCGATTTCCTATAAGTCCATAGTAACTAGAGTAAAAGTAATGGCGGAACTTGATATAGCAGAGAGCAGACTTCCCTTAGAAGGGAAGATGAAGCAAGAATATGAAAGTAAAACTGTATTTTTTAGAGTTGTGACGATGCCTACAGCGCGAGGGGAAAAAATAGTCTTAAGGATATTAGACAGAAAAGAGGCCTTTCTCAAGTTAACTGATTTAGGGTACAGCAGTACAAATCTTAAAAAAGTAAAAAGCTTGTTACGAGAAAATCACGGCATTATTCTGATGACTGGACCCACTGGAAGCGGTAAAACTACTACGTTATACTCCATGCTTGATCACATTAGTTCAAATGAGAAAAGTCTTGTCAGCTTAGAAGAACCGGTGGAATATGAATTAGATGGAGTCACTCAAATCAACATCAACGTAAATAAAGGATTAACTTACCCTCTGGGGCTAAAGACCCTGCTACGTCAAGACCCAGATATAATCATGGTTGGCGAGATTAGGGACTATGAGACAGCTAAGATAGTAATTAGAGCAGCACTAACTGGTCACTTAGTATTATCCACAATTCATACAAAAGGAGCAGTAAATGTCATAACTAGATTAATAGATTTGGGTATTGAACCCTACTTGATTGCAGATGTGTTAATTGGATCAGTATCTCAGCGCTTAGTGCGAAAGGTATGTAGCTGCCAACAGTCCAAAGGATGCTCGCTGTGTAATTATTCAGGCTATCATGGTAGAACCAGTATTGAAGAGGTTCTGAGCATAGACGAAGAACTGCAAGATTTAATTAGATGTGAAAGTGGTGAGCAAAGTATGTTAAAAGCTGCAGTAGATAATGGCTTCGAAACTATGAGGGTAAAAGCGTCTCTATTAGTAAATGAAGGTGTAACTACTAAAGCTGAAATTAAAAGGGTATTAAGTCAATGAGTGCAATGTACAGTTATAGAGCTAGAGATAGAGCAGGTAACTTGAAAAAGGGTAGTATTTCAGCTAGGTCTGAGGCCGAAGTAATAAAGGTACTGAAGGAAGATGGATTGTTTGTGATTGCATCCCCCAAGAAAAAGATTAAGGTGCTACAAGTGCTCCTTAACCCTAAGTTGACTAACAGGGAACTAACATCTCTAGCAACTAATTTGAAGAAAATGCTTCAAGCTGGAATTTCACTACTAAAAGCAATTGAGATTCTAAGGGAACAAAGTGAGAGAAAAAAGTTTAAGAATCTGTATTATAGAATAGAGAAATCTTTAGAAAATGGGGCAACTCTGCAAGAGGCTTTAACAATTCAAAGAGAATTTCCTGCTTTTTTTTGTAATATTGTAGGTATAGGTGAGAAAAGTGGAAAGCTAGTGGAGATTTTAGAGTATATCTCACGATATTACGAAAGCAGAGAGCATTTAAGTAAATCAATAATCAGGCATTTATCCTACCCAATATTTATTGCCTTTTTTGGGGCAATTATTCTATACGTGTTTACAATTTTTTTACTTCCTCAGACAGTAGATATTATCACTACTCAAGGAGGTGAAATACCTCCAATAATAATAAGCCTTTCTAACGTTTCATTGTCATTATTCAATGTATTAACTCCTTTCTTAAGTTTAGTCCTGATTATAATTTTATTAGTGCGAAAGAACACTTTTTTTGAACGAGTAATACTTAAGCTTCCCCTGGTTGGTAAGACCATCCAGTATGTTTTAATTTGTCACTTAACCAAAAGCATGAGTATTTTGCTGTATAGTGGCGCTGATCTAATATCAGCTATTACATCAACTAGAAACATTATTAATAGTAGGCTGTTGCAAATGCAAATATCTCAGGTGAAAAACAGGATTGAAGCTGGGGAAGACCTTACTAATGCTATTAGGAGCATATCCATATTAACCAGCAGAGATATACAGATTATAGCAGTAAATGAGAGAGCAGGTAACATGGATGAGGGGTTTTGGTTTATCGCCCAAGAGTATGAGGAAAGGGTTAGGGTCATGTTTGAGAAAATGACCAAAATGATTGAGCCTACAGTGATACTGCTTTTAACAGTATTTATCGGCTTTATTTTGTCGTGTATACTGTTGCCCCTGTATGATTTGTTAAACATAATATATTAGAGGTGATATGATGAGAGACAAGAGAGGATTTACTTTATTTGAAGTGTTAGCAGTTGTAGTTGTGATAGGTCTTTTAGCGTCAATGATTACTCCCAGGGTGTTCAATAGTGTAGGTGTTGCCAAAGGGAATGTGTGTGAGGGCAATATAAAAATGCTAGAGGGAATCTTAGAGCTATATGCCATAGAGCATGGAGAATATCCAGAAAGTAGCGGAGATTTAAAATCAAGCGATATGAGAGATTATTGCAATAGCTTTCCCGTGTGTCCCTGTGAGGAGAAGGCTGAAGCGGAAGGTAATGGAAAATGGACCGGTTATGTATATAATCCAGAAACGGGAGAAGTAAAAAAAGAAGATAGCGATACAAGTGGAGTGGTGAAGTTTGTAAATGAATAAATCTAGGGGCTTTACCTTTCTTGAAGTACTAGCAGTAGTTACCTTGATAGGACTTCTTACTGCTGTGACTCTACCACAGCTGGCATCTGCTTTAGAAAAGTGGAAACTGCAAGCTATTGCAGAGGAACTAAAGCAAGATATGAGATATGCCCAACAAGCTGCACTTGCCCAGGGAGATTACTGTGACGTCAGGTTTTATATCCACACCCAGCCTCAACACTACAGGGTTGTAAAAAATTTAGAAATAGTCAAAGTTAGGGATATGCCTGAGGGCATTAGAATTGAGATGGTTAACTTTAACTCTCTTAGTCCAGGTAATGTACCTACAGTTAGATTTAGAAATAAGGGTACAGTAGCTCAAGGGGGAACTGTTTTACTGAAAAGTGATAAGGACAACTATATTAGAATCATAGTTACAGTTAATACTGGGAGAATTAGAATTGAGGAAGGATTACCATAATGAGAGAAGAAGGCTATACCTTTTTAGAGGTCTTGGCGTCAGTAACAATTTTGCTACTCTTAATCCAAGTGCTTTTTTATCCTTTAGACTATATTACTCGAACAGATGAAAACGCAAAAAAAAGCCAAGCCCTATATATTGCACAAGAGCAGATAGAGATGCTGCGGGCTGAATATCATAGGTCAGAATATATACTTGGAGCTAATGCTATGCATAACAGTGATTTTTTATGGGGTGAGGAAGATGAACTTAGATGGGAAGGGCAATGGGAGTTAGTAAAAAGTGGGGTTAGCACAGGTGTGTATAAATACAAAGTTATAGTAATAGATAAGGAAACTGACAAAAAGCTGCTCAGTTTAGAAACAAAGTTTGTAGGTGGTTCTATAAATGATTAAATCTATAAGAAATAAAAAAGGTTTTACCCTTATAGAGGTGGTTGCCAGTTCATTGTTGTTAACTATTTTAATCTCTTTTGGACTTAACTATATGATAATCTGGATGAATATAAATAAAAACCTGGAATCCCGCTTAGAGGAAAACTATCACCTAACTAGGGCTATGCAGTTTTTAACGGACGAAGTAAGAGCAGCCCATGGTATTATCAGCCCTGGTGCGGGTCAACAAAGTGACCAAATGAGATTAGAAGGAGAAAATGTGTGGGACAGAAAGAATTATCGCGTATGGCGCAATCAACTTTGGGTCGAAAAAAACAATGGTCACAATCCAATAGCAGATGGAATAGGAAGTGTTGAATTTCACGTAACAAGTGACAGGAAAACAGTGATAATAGTTATAGAATCTACAGAAGAAAATGGAAGAAAGATGCAAACAGCAGTTAGCTTGAGGAGATGAACACCTTATGGAAAATAGAAATGGACACGCCTTAGTTTTCTCACTGGTTATCCTACTCCTGGTACTAGCAATATTGGGAGTTTCAGTCACTAAAATAATAGGTGAACAGAAAATCCAGCAGCTACAACTGCACAAAAAGAAATCTTATTACTATGCAGAAGGCGGAGTTGAGCACTTGAGCTGGAAGGCTAGGGAGGGCCAACCTGTAACTCGGGGAACCTTTAACTGTGATAATAATACATATCAGGTAGAAGTGAAAGATGTGCGACAAATATTACTAACTGAGGATGAGCCAGAGGAGTACCTTGTGATGCAGGTAAGTGCTTACTCTACTGGATATTCAAATCAGGTATTAGAATCAATTTATGTAGAGTTTGAATTTCACTACATTCAAGATGATTTTAAAAAGATAGTTCTTAAAGACTATAAAAGAGTTAACTGAGTTGAGGTGAGTTATGTTTCATATTAACAAAGTAGCCATTAATTTAAACAGAAAAGTAGAAGCAGTTCTTTTTAGGCAAAAGAAAGAATATGTCCATATTAAAAAAACTATTAGCGCTGAACTCAAAACTTATGCACCAAGCTGGAACGATGAGATTCAAATGGAGTATAAAGAGAAGCTGATGGAAATGGTAACTGCGGAAAAGCTAATTGGTAACAAAGCTTATTTCGCATTTGATAATAGCTACTTTTTTATTAAAAGTCTGGAGCTTCCGTGGATGAATAAAAAGGAGTTAGCAGAAGCTGTAAAATGGGAAATCGATCCCTTCACATCTAGTGACGTAAAGGATTTAACTATAGATTATACTATTACAGGCAATTATCTAAGCAAAGACACTAAATACGTTAGTATCTTAGCTGTGGCTATTCCCACAAAATTATCTTATGAGCTTACAAAAATAGTCAGGGAATCAGGTCTAAAGCCAATGGCATTAGAACCAGAAATGATAACCATATTAAGATACTTTTTTTCCGGTTATATAGATTACAAAAACACCCTTTTTTGTTTTAATAAAAATGGCAGTGGGCAAATGTTTTATAAAAATAAAGATACTGGGAAGATAATATTTCGCAACATTGGCACTTCCAGTGCTTTGAGTGTGGAGTTAGATTATTTTTGTGAATACCTCAAGAATACGGGAAATAGAATTGAGCGGATTGTACTGGCAGGAGATAGCATAGAAGGACACCCTGGAGAAAAGTTAGAGCGATCACATGTTCCGGGAAATATAATTATGGACTATATGGAAGCAAGTCCAATTTGCTTAGGCCTGGCATTGAGGGGGGTAGTAAAGTGGAAGTAAACCTAATTCCAAAGGAGGAGCGTCTTTGTTTTCCGGGGGTAGAGATAGGCCTTATCTTAATGTTACTAGTTGCGCTTACTAGCAGCTTTTTTTATATAGGTGGAGAAAGAGAACGCACGGAAGTACTGTCGCAAGAATTAATGGGGCTACAACAAGCGAAAGCCCAAATTCCTATAGAGGACATCAGAGAAATCGAACAGTTGTCACATGAGATTAGTGAGTATCAGGAGTTCTTACTACAAATAGAGAATGGCATGGAGCCATATTATATTAGAAGTGTCATTAACTATGCGGGGCAAGGGATAAAGCTTTTAGAAATTGACTATTCTTCTAACAAACCACTAGTATTGAGGGTGTTATTTAGTGACTTAAATATTGGAGCAGAATATGTGGGAAAATTATTGGCTGACCACAGAATTCAAAATGTACACGTGGATAGTATAGAAAAAATGTATGAGCAAAGTTATCTTGCTAGCATTATGGTTTATCCTAAAAAATGAATTTGGGGCGATGTACATGTTTTATCTAAAAAGGCAGAGTCAAATTAAACTGCGCAGGGGAATATTAATTTTAATAACATGTTTTTTTATCTTTGTGTCGTCCTATTATGGATACTTGAGCCATAAAAAAAGCATTACTGAAAGAGAAATAGGCGAATCTTATGAGATATTGAACAGACATGCATCAGTAGAAGAAATATATAGGATGAGGGAGCGCCTAGAGAAGCATATTATGAATATAGATGAAAATGCAGATTTTTTTTTCAAAAGTGACGCAGTAATGACTAGTATTAATCATTTAACTCAATCTAACAATTTAGAAATAATAAAAATCAGCTTTAGTAACCAACGGGACCATGTATATGGCTCAGAAAATGACATACAAGAGAAGGAAATACAATTACATATAAAAGGTTCTACTAATAATATCATTCAAGCTTTGCAAGATATTACTGATCATAAAGCTAACTTAGAAATAAATGATGTAAGAATCAACTTTGAAAACGAGAATGAAGCAAGTGGATATCTGAGGATAACTGCTTACAGAAAAAATGTATTATATTAGATTGACAATTGGTAAATTTATTTAGATAATAAAGATTAGTTAAATGCTCAGTATTAGGTGGTGGATTTAATTGAGATACTTAACGGCTGGAGAATCCCATGGGAAGGCTTTAACTACAATTTTAGAGGGCTTTCCAGCGGGAGTAGAAATAGATCCCAATTATATCAATAAGCAGTTAAGAAGAAGGCAAAGCGGCTACGGTCGTGGTGGAAGGATGAAAATAGAAAAGGATAAAGTTAATATACTATCAGGTATTCGCGGTGGCTATTCATTGGGCAGTCCCATTGCAATGCAGATTGAAAACAAAGACTGGGAAAACTGGAAAGAAATCATGGAACCTGAAGTACAAAACTACAATGAAGCTTTAGCAAAAGAAAAAGAGATAACTAAGCCAAGACCAGGGCACGCAGACTTAACTGGTGCACTTAAATACAACCACTGTGATATGAGGAATGTACTAGAAAGGGCCAGTGCAAGAGAAACTGCAACTCGTGTTGCAATCGGCGCCCTGTCAAAAATATTCTTAGCTGAACTAAATATTTTTGTTGTAGGCCATGTGGTTGCAATTGGCAAAGAAAAGTTAAAAGAAGAAAAATACTTTAACCTTGAAATTGGAGAAATAGAACAAAGAGCTTCCCAGTCCCAGGTTATGTGTGTTGATAGTGGAATTTCAACAAGAATGATATCCTATATAGACGAAGTAAAGGGAAAAGGAGATTCTTTAGGTGGGATTGTAGAAGTAATAGTGGCAGGAGTCCCTCCAGGAATTGGCAGTTATGTGCAATGGGATAAAAAACTAGATGCCAATATCTCTGCAGCGGTTATGAGTATACAAGCGGTAAAGGGAGTCGAAATAGGAGCTGGATTTAGTAGTGCCAATAGCCTAGGATCACTAATTCACGATGAGATTGACTATGATAATGAACTAGGTATGTTTACTAGAAAGACAAATCGCGCTGGCGGAATTGAAGGCGGTATGTCAAATGGCGAACAAATAAGAGTAAGAGCTGCAATGAAGCCAATCCCTACACTTTATAAGCCTCTGAAAAGTGTGGATTTGAGGGATAAAAAAGCTTTTCCTGCATCTGTAGAGAGGTCAGATTGCTGTGCGGTTCCTTCATGTGCTGTTGTAGCTGAAGCAGTGGTAGCGTGGGAAGTTGCAAAAGCACTCACTGAGAAGTTTAGCAATGACAACATGGAAGATATTAAGGACAACTTAGAAAACTACATAAAGCGTATTAAACAGGTATAACATATGGGTTATGAAAACATAGTATTAGTTGGGTTTATGGGGGTAGGAAAGACCACAGTGGGAAGAAAGCTGGCAAAAAGATTAAAGAAGGTTTTTGTAGATACAGACGGAGAGATAGAGCAGTTAGTAGATATGAGCACAACCCAAATTTTTAAAACTTATGGCGAGAAGCGGTTTCGCTCAGAAGAGACTCTCATGTTAAGAAAGCTTAGCAGAGTAAGGAATTCAGTAATTTCTACAGGTGGCGGAATTGTATTGAATGATGTAAACAGGGAAATTATAAGGAAAATTGGCACTGTGATTTGGTTGAAGGCAAGTGCGAGTAGCTGTATTGCACGAGTTGGAGGGGGAAAAGGAAGACCTCTATTAAGAAGTAAAAATATAAATAATTCAGTCATCTCTCTGATGGAGAAAAGGGAAGAGTTATATAGGGATTTGGCCCATATCACTGTTCAAACAGACAACGTGAACGTTGACTTTGTGGTGGAAACCATAATTAAAAAAATTGAGGCTATAAATCATGAGTGAATTAACAGTAAATTTAGGGGAAAGAAGCTATAAAGTCTTTTTTTCCCAAGGATTATTTGAAGAGTTACCTAACCAGATAGAAAAACTAAATATAGGTACTAAGGCTTTAATTATTACTAACCAAACGGTTATGAGCTTATATGGAGAAGAAATCCACAGTAGTATTGGAAAATCAATTCCTGAATACAATGTGGTTTATGTTCCCGATGGGGAAGAAGCGAAAAACTTAGGTACAGTACACAAATTGTATGATCAGTGTATCAACTTTGGTTTAGAGCGGAATAGTACTATAATAGCTTTTGGTGGAGGCGTTGTAGGTGATGTGGCTGGATTTATTGCTGCCACATATATGAGAGGAATAAATTTCATTCAGATTCCCACAACCCTTTTAGCCCAAGTAGATAGCAGCATTGGGGGAAAAGTGGGGATTAATCATCCAAAGGGAAAAAATCTTATTGGAGCTTTTTATCAACCCAGTTTAGTATATGTAAGTGTTAGGGCATTAAACTCGCTTCCGATGAGGGAAGTACGGGCAGGGTTAGCTGAAATAATTAAATATGGTGTGATATACAGCTCTGACCTTTTTCAAAAAATGGAAGAAAACACAGAGAAGATTACTTCACTGGACCACAAAATAATGGAAAATCTAATCTATAGGTCCTGTGATATTAAGCGGAAAGTGGTGGCGCAGGATGAAAGAGAAGTAGGTGTAAGAGCTATTCTGAATTTTGGGCATACTATAGGTCACGCCATAGAGGCTGTTTCGGACTACTCTTTGTATCGCCATGGAGAAGCTGTTGCTTTGGGGATGCTTGTGGCAGGACATTATGCAAAAGCTGCAGAATATTGGGATGAAAGCAACTTTAAACGCTTGCAAAACCTAATGTATAAACTGGAATTACCCTACAGATTGCCAAAAGTGTCTGTTGAAACATTAGTAACAGCTATGTATAGAGATAAAAAAGTCAAGAATGGTAAGTTGACTATGGTACTGCCTAGGAGAATAGGTGAAGTTTTTGTAATAGATAATATTGATATAAATAGACTTAAAAATATTTTAGAAATACTGACAGCTAAGTGAATAGATAACAGCATTTTTATTAAAACTAGCTTTAGTGAGGTGATTGATAATGGTAGATAAAGATCAATTAAAAGAAGTTTTAGATATTGCAATGGCAAATGGTGGAGATTTCTCAGATATCTACATAGAAGAGAAGAAGACCACAGGCATTAGCAGTGAAGGCAAAAAAATTGAGAGAATAAGTACTGGTACAGTTAAGGGAGTTGGCATCAGGGTTATTTCCGGTGAAAACACTGCCTATGCCCATTCAAACGATACTTCCTTTGAGAGCATGAAACAGTTGGCAAATGTTGTAGCTCAGGCCTCAAGAGGAGAGAAAAAAGAATTTGCCCTGAATTTTACTAAACTGGTTCCCAGTCTAGAAATAGTTGTTGAAAAACGTCCAGAAGCAGTTAACATCGATGAAAAAGTAAATTTAGTAAAAAGAGCGGAGCAAGTTGCTTGGAATGTAGATAAAAGAATTAAGCAAGTGACTATTGGGTATGGAGATGTAGTACAAAAGATAATTATTGCAAATAGTTTAGGTGAATATGTAGAAGATGAAAGAATTAGGACAAAGTTTATAGTTAATGGAGTAGCTTCTGAAGGAGATGTTATTCAAACTGGATTCGAGGCTAAAGGTGGCTTTGCTGGGTTTGAGTATTTTAACAACAATACTCCTGAGGACATTGCCACTGCGGCTACAAATAGGGCACTTATCATGCTAGAGTCTAAGCCTGCCCCCACAGGGAAAATGCCAGTAGTTATGGCTGGAGAGGCTGGTGGGACTATGGTGCATGAGGCCTGTGGCCATGGGTTAGAAGCAGACTTAGTGCAAAAAGGACTATCAGTTTATAGGGGCAAAGTAGGAGAGAAAGTTGCTTCTGAGTTAGTGACAGTTGTAGATGATGGAACTTTACAGGGTGAATACGGAACTTTTAGGTTTGATGATGAGGGAGTAAAAAGCGGAAAAAATGTCCTCATAGAAAATGGTATCCTAAAAGACTATATGTATGATAGATTGACAGCAATGAAAGAGGGAAGAGAGCCAACTGGGAATGGCAGAAGAGAATCCTACCATGACAAGCCAATTCCTAGAATGACCAATACATATATTGCGTCTGGGAAATTAGATCCTGAGGATATAATAAGAGACACCAAGAAAGGTCTTCTAGTTAAAAAAATGGGTGGGGGACAGGTTAACACCACCAATGGGGACTTTGTTTTCGATGTAGCCGAAGGGTATTTGATTGAGAATGGTAAAGTTACTACACCTGTGCGCGGTGCCACTTTAACTGGAAACGGCCCTAAAGCTCTGCAACAGGTTGACGCAGTGGGAAGTGACTTAGGGTATGCTATTGGAACTTGTGGAAAAGACGGGCAGGGGGTTCCTGTGGCTGACGCACAACCAACTATGCGAATACAAGAATTGGTTGTAGGCGGCACTGGATAAAGCATAAGGTTATGGCTTTTACTTATGTATATATAAAGGCCACCCAAGCGGGTGGCCTTTATATATATATTTATTGAAAATTAAGAGGTTTGAGGCTTACTAATTTAGGTAGTGAATGTGAACTTAAGTACAAGTTAATTATACTCACCAGAGCTTGTTCTGTAAAGTACAAAATATAAAGCGGAAATATTCAAAAAATTCAACACTCCAATTAAACAGGGTAAACTTTTACAATTGGAATAACTATGGTGTATAATGTTAATTATATAAATGCTTACAAAAATGGAGGTGGTTTTATGCCAAAGACTAACTATAATACAATTGCAGAGAAAGCAATTGAGATGGCGAATAGGGCTAAAATGGATTCTGCAGAAGTATATATAAGCAGTTCCAAGGAGCTAAATATAGAAGTTAGCAATCAAGAAGTTGAAACATTGAAGATGGCGGAAGAAATCGGAATGGGCATTAGAGTTTTAAAAGATGGGAAAATGGGTTTTTCTTATACTACTAGTTTAGATGAGACTAGTTTAAAAGAGGCTTTAGAACAGGCTATAGCTAATTGTCCAAAGACCACTGTCGATGAAAACAATATTTTGCCAAATCTATCAGATACATACGAAGACTTGGGTTTACAAGATCGAGCGATACAAGAAACACCAGTAGAAGATAAAATAAACTTTGCAAAGGCATTAGAGACAAGTGCTAGAAACTACGACAAAAGGGTTGTGAACACGAGAACTTCTAGCTATCAGGATGCAAACTATGAAATTGTAATAGCAAATACTAGCGGAAAAGTTGCTTCATATAATGGATCTTACTGCGGTGGGTATGGTTATCTAGTTGCACAAGAAGGAGAAGATAATCAAACTGGATTTGGTCTACAATTTTCCCTAAAGTATGGAGATTTAGACCCTGAGAAAATTGGAGCAGAAGCTGCTGAGAAAGCTGTTAGAATGCTTGGGGCAAAAACTATAGAGTCAGAGAAAGCAGCAGTAGTTTTAGACCCCTATATTGCTACTAATTTTTTGGGGGTTATAGCACCTGCACTAACGGCAGATTCTGTGCAAAAAGGAAAGTCCCTTTTTGCAAATAAGGTAGACAAAAAAGTAGCCTCTGAATTATTAAATATTATAGATGACGGATCAATGTCCAATGGAATTATGTCGGCTCCCTTTGACGACGAAGGCGTTCCTACCTCGAGAACAAGTTTAATTCAAGAGGGAGTATTACAGGGATTTCTCCACAATACCTATACTGCAAAAAAAGATGGAGTTACTTCCACGGGTAATTGCTCGAGAAGTGGCTTTAAAAGCACTCCAGAAGTGGGAACTACAAACTTTTATATCGCCAAAGGCAATACCTCGCCCGAGGAACTAATTGGCGAAATAGACAGGGGACTTTATGTTACTGAAGTGATGGGAATGCATACGGCAAACCCCATTTCAGGAGATTTTTCTTTAGGTGCTGCAGGTATTTGGATTGAGAATGGAAAGCTATCTTATCCTGTCAGGGGAGTAGCCATTGCTGGAAATATTCTAGAACTCCTTTCTTCTGTAGACTGTGTTGGTAGTGACTTGACATTCTACTTTGGTAAAGGGGCGCCCACGTTGAGAATTCCGAGAATGTCCATCAGTGGATAATATTCAATTAAAATGGGGGAAGAGATGAAGAAGGTACTTATTATTAATGGCCCTAATTTAAATCTATTAGGGCTTAGGGAAAAAGATATTTATGGTGACTTGACCTTAGATGAGATAAATGAAAAACTAAAGCTGTGGGGAAAAGAGCATCAATATGAATTAGACTTTTTTCAAGCTAATGGAGAAGGCGAAATCATTGATAGAATCCACAGTGCTGCTAAGGATCGAATTGATTATATTGTGATTAATCCAGGCGCCTATACACATTACAGCTATGCTATTAGAGATGCCATTATAGGGGTAAATATACCTTCCATAGAAGTGCACTTGAGCAATGTGCACAGTAGAGAGGAATTTCGTAGTAAGTCTGTAATTGCCCCAATCTGTATCGGCCAAATTACCGGATTTGGTCATTATAGTTATCTAATGGCGTTGAATTATTTGCATTTAAGAGAGCGGGGTTAAAAATGCAGAATCAGCGTATAAAAGAATTAAAAGCATATATGGAAAAAAGTGAGATTGAGTGTGTTATTATTGCCAAGCCAGAAAATGTTTATTATTATAGCGGTTTTACAGGCAGTGCAGGAGCTCTTATAATAGCTACAGATAGACAGGAGCTTATTACGGACTTTAGATATGTGGCTCAGGCCGGAGAACAGTCACCACACTTTAAAGTAGAGAAAACTACAAAAGGAGTCTTAAAAGAAATAGGAGAGCTAATTGACAAAGAGCGCTACAATGTTGTTGCATTGGAAAAAAAGCATTTATCATATGATGCAGTTAAAGAACTAACTGAGACTTTTTCAACAGAGGTGCAGTTAGAAAGTATAGATGAAAAGATTATGGAGTTTAGGTCAATCAAAGATGCACGTGAACAAGAGTTACTTAAACAATCAGCTGCATTAACTGACGAAGCATTTACCCATATTTTGAATTTTGCCAAAGAAGGTATGCAAGAAGCTGATATTGCCCTAGAACTAGAGTTTTTTATGAGAAAGCGAGGAGCTACAGGCCCATCTTTTCCATATATAGTTGCATCAGGCCCCAGGTCCGCTTTGCCCCATGGTGTTGCCACAAATAAAAAAATAAATTCTGGTGAGGTTATTACCTTAGACTTTGGTTGCATGTATAAGAGGCATGCATCAGATATGACTAGGAACATTGTCGTTGGCACACCTACAGAAAGGCACAAGGAGATTTATCATATAGTACTAGAGGCTCAAGAAGCTGCACTCAATAGTATCAAACCGGGCATGAAGGCCAGTGGATTAGATCAAGTTGCAAGAAGGATAATAACTGATGCCGGCTATGGTGAATATTTTGGACATGGGTTAGGTCATGGTATTGGTTTAAATGTTCATGAAAATCCAAGTGTATCCCCAAGAAGTGAGGGGGTTTTAAAACCTGGTATGGTTATATCGGTGGAGCCTGGTATTTATCTGCCCAACTTAGGAGGAATTCGGATAGAAGATGTGGTATTAATTGAAGAGGATGGCTATGAAAACTTAACTAAGTCGTCTAAAGAATTAATATCTTTGGGATAAAAGTTAAAGGAGGAGTATTTTTTGATTTCAACAAGTGATTTTAGGACAGGCTTAACCATTGAATTTGAGGGTGATATTTATTCTATAGTTGAGTTCCAGCATGTGAAGCCTGGAAAAGGGGCTGCATTTGTTAGATCAAAGCTCAGAAATTTAAGGTCGGGAGCAACAGTTGAAAAGACTTTTCGGGCAGGAGAAAAAGTGGGCAAAGCCATGATTGACAGAAGACAGATGCAGTATTTATACAATGATGGACAAGGATTCGTTGTAATGGATAATGAAAATTACGAACAATTATCTCTTACAGAAGAACAACTGGGAGACGGAATTAAATACTTAAAAGAAAACATGGATGTTTCTGTTTTACTACATCAGGGTGAAGTTATTGGTGTTGAGGTGCCTAATTTTGTGGAACTAGAGGTTACAGAAACTGAACCAGGAATTAAAGGAGATACGGCATCAGGTGGATCAAAACCGGCTACGCTGGAAACTGGAGCAATAGTTCAAGTTCCTTTCTTTATCAATGTTGGAGATGTATTGCGAATTGACACAAGAACTGGTCAATACATGGAGCGGGCATAGTGCTCGCTTTTTTTCTTTGCACCATAGGAAAGTTCCACTTTCCATCGGTATAAGTGCAGCTAAGGCTTGCGCCAAAGCGAAAGCTTGGCGCAAGCCAAGTTTTCTTTATTGAGTAAAAGTAGAGCTTAAAGTGCATAATATAAGCGACTAAAGAAATAAGGAGGAATTTAGATGCATCATTTGCGAAAACAAGTCGCTTATATTAAGGGATTAACAGAAGGTATGGAGCTCAGTGCAGGCTCTAAAGAGGGAAGAATTATAAAAAACATAGTAGATGTTATGGAAGATTTTTCAGAGCAAATTATGGAATTACAACAGAGGCAAGATGAAATAGAAAGTTACCTTGAGTCTGTAGATGAAGATTTATATGATTTAGAAGAAGAAATATACGAAGAAGACATGGATGAGATGGAAATGGAAGATGATAATTTTGACTATGTAGAAGCTGAATGCCCTGGGTGTAACGAATTAGTATGCTTTGAGCCAGAAATTGCTGATGAAGAAGATACTATAGAGGTTACATGTCCGAATTGTGATGATGTGGTTTATGTAAATGATGGTACTTATGACATCGACTACGATGAGGACGAATTAGACATAGAATTTGACCACCAGCACACTGAAAGTATGCCAAATAAGTTTGGTTCAAAAAGAACAATGGATATTTAAGAAAAAGAAAAGCCCTTTGGGGCTTTTTTTTTGCATAAAGGTGAGCAAGCCATAATATCTATAGTAAAAAGAAAGGGGGACAAAGGTGAAAGTAATAAGTGTTGCTCACAAAAGCCTAGATGAAACAGAGTGGATAAACAGAATAGAAAATGAAGTTATTCCAATTTTCCCCTCAAATATCAGGAGGTTGTTTTCTTCCATTCCTCGCCAAAAGCTTAAGTTCTTAGAAGAAATTAAACTGCGTAAAGGAAGATTTTTATTTTTAAAATATGTGCATGAGGATAGTATCATGAGCAATGACTTTACTATTAGTGACGATTGGGCAAAGGGCTATAGAGTGACAGCGGAAGATTTGAGTAATTGCCTTCAAGCTATTAGTAATTCATCCATATATGCATTAGAGGAAGAGTTCAAAAGGGGATTTATAACAATTCCAGGAGGTCACAGAGTTGGGGTAGTGGGAAAAGCTATTTTAGAAAAGGGCAGCGTCAAAACCCAACGGGATTTTTCCAGCTTAAATATAAGGATAGCCAGAGAAGTAAAAGGAGTAGCGGAAAAAGTACTGCCATATTTATTAAACAAGGGAACAAGCAGATTTCCCAATGTAATTATTGTTTCTCCACCAGGTTGCGGAAAAACCACACTTTTGCGTGACTTAGTGCGATTGTTAAGCAATGGAGTCCCTGGGTTGAATTATAAAGGTGTGGACATAGGGGTTGTTGATGAGCGCTCGGAAATTGCTGCCTGCTATCGGGGTATGCCTCAGAACGACGTGGGAATGAGAACAGACGTATTAGATGGTTGTCCAAAGGCTGAAGGGATGATTATGTTAGTTCGCTCCATGAACCCCAAAATTATTGCCACCGATGAAGTGGGGAGCCTAGAAGACGTTGAAGCTGTAAACGAAGTGCTTAATTCTGGTGTATCTCTAATAACGACAGTTCACGGTTCTAAGTTGGAGGAGTTGAGAAATAGACCAGCGCTGAGTCTAATAGCCAATGAAAAAAACAGATGCAAATACGTAGTAATGAGCAAGAAAAGGGGAGTTGGAACTGTGGAGGGTATCTACGAAAGTATTAATGGGGTCAACTTGCTTAAAACTCCAATCCTGGGGGTAGGTGGTGCTAATGTTAATTAAACTTTTTGGATCTAGTGTAATAATTATTGCCTGTGGTCTGATAGGAATTATAATTGCCAATAATTATCGCTTGAGGCCATGGCAGTTAAAAACTTTAAAGGGTAGCCTGCAGATGCTAGAGACAGAGATGGTCTATGCCTCAACTCCATTACCTGAAGCTCTTAAAAAAATTAGTAAGCAAATAGATGAGCCCATTTCTAGCCTTTATAGAGTCGCAGCGGAAAAATTAAACACTGGAGAACTCCCAGTGCCTGTAGCTTGGCAATTAGGAGTGGAAGCATTAAAAGAAACATCTGTACTTACTGCTAGAGATTATAGCTTAATAGAGAGCTTTGGCAATTATTTAGGTTCTACAGATAAAGAAGAACAAATAAAGCACATTCGTCTAATGCAAGAGCAACTAGGTCAACAAGAGAATGTTGCTGAAAATGAGAGAGAAAAGGGGGAGAAACTTTGGAAGTACTGTGGTTTTTTAGTAGGGATAGTAATTATCTTACTAATTTATTAAGGAGGAGGAAGGTAGCATGGATGTAGATTTGATATTTCGTATAGCTGGGGTAGGTATTTTAACTGCTGTACTCCACACTGTTCTCAAGCAGGCGGGAAAAGATGAACAAGGACAATTGGTAACCTTAGCAGGAGTATCCTTAGTATTGTTTTGGGTCATTCAACTGATTGCAAATTTATTTGATCAAGTAAGATACGTCTTTCAGTTATAACTAGACCAACATAGGAGTGGGCCAATGGATATTTTACAGATTGTAGGGCTGGGTATTGTAGCTACTGTTTTAATCATTATTGTAAAAAGAGAAAAGCCTGAACTGGCAACTCAGTTGAGTATAGTAGTTGGAGTAATAATTTTCTTATTGGTTTTAAATAAAATTGCCCTTGTAGTAAACGTACTAGAGGAATTAGCCAGTAGGGCTAATATAAATTTATTTTATATGAACACTGTGTTAAAGATAATTGGAATTGCTTATATTGCTGAGTTTGGTGCTCAAGTGTGTAGAGACGCTGGAGAAAATGCTATTGCTACTAAAGTTGAATTTGCGGGAAAAATTATTGTCTTGGTTTTAGCAATACCAATAATGGTTGCAATACTTGAATCGGTAATCAGACTGATTCCGTAAGGTGGTTAATGTATGCGCAATTATATAAAGAAAGTAATAGTTGTTTTAATGATGGTGTTTTTGGGATTAGGGCTTTGTGCTCCAACTGTGGTTGCCATGGAAGAGTTTGACCCTGAAGAGCAGTTCAATCGACAAGTAGAAAGCTTGCAATTAGATGAGCTAGATCAATTTCTCAGGGAAATAGACCAAGATTTAGGCGAGTATTTACCAGAAATGAGTTTATCAAACCTATTAGAGCAGCTTAGAGCTGGAGAGTTAGATTTGCACCCAGTGGCTGTCTTAAAGGGAATAATGAATATGCTATTTGCGGAAGTGGTTGCTAACATAACATTGTTAGGAAAGCTAATTGTGCTAACCGTAATATGCGCTATTCTATACAATTTGCTCACCGCATTTGAACAGGGGTCAACGGGAAAGGTTGCCCATGCAATTGCCTTTTTAGTACTGGTATCTCTGGCAATAGGTTCTTTTACTCTAGCCATGGATACTGGCAGGGAAGCAGTGGAGCGAATGGTTACTTTTATGCAGATACTTCTACCGGTTCTACTAACATTATTAACTGCTATGGGTGGGATAGCCACTGCAGCTATTTTACATCCAGTGATGATGCTGGCTCTAAGTTTATTGGGTACTGTTATTACTAAAGTAGTATTTCCCTTAATTTATTTATCTGCAGTATTGAGTATTGTAGATAAAATATCGGGCAAGTTTCAGGTTAGTAGATTGGCTTCTTTATTTAAACAAGCTAGCACAGTAATTATGGGAGGCTGTTTGACCATATTTGTGGCCGTTATCTCAATTCAAGGGGTAGCTGGGGCGGTTGCAGATGGAGTTACTATTCGAACTGCTAAATACGTGACTGGTGCTTTTGTTCCCATAGTGGGGAAAATGCTATCTGACGTTTTAGAAGCAATAATAGGGACTTCCCTATTGTTAAAAAATGCTGTGGGGATTGTAGGAGTACTAATTATTTTTGGACTCACATTGATTCCAGTTATAAAAATAATTGCAGTTGTAATAATCTACAAAATAGCAGCAGCTCTGATTCAGCCCATTGATAACTCTGGGGTAGGGGATTGCTTGCAAGCAATGGCAGGAAGTTTGTTAATGGCTTTTGCAGCTGTAACTGCAGTAGGCGTAATGTTTTTCATGGCAGTTACTATAATCATTAGTGCGGGAAATTTTACTGTAATGATACGGTAGGTGGTTAAATGGATACGTTGACAAATTTAGTTAGAGATATTGCAGTTATAGTAATATTGGCAAGCTTTATGGAAATGTTGCTGCCAACCAGTAACATGAAGCGGTTTGTGCAGTTAGTCCTGGGTTTATTCATAATTATTACCATATTGACCCCTATAACAGCTGCCTTAAATCAGGACTTAAGCCGACAAGTTAGCGCTTGGAACTTTCAAGTCGAAGAAGACCAATTAGATCAAATTTTAGCACAGGGAAAAGAAATATCACAAATTTCAAATCAGGAGGCATTGCGCAGTTACGAAAAAAATATTGAAAAACAAATTACGGGGTTGATGGCCCTGATACCTGAGATTAGCGATGCCCAGGTAGATGTGAGTGCAGAGGAGCTTTCAGCTACCGGTTTTGGGGGAATAAAAGGGGTACATGTTATTGTCAGCAAGAATGGCCAGGTGGATAGAGGCTCACAGAAAGAGCAGATTGAAGGAATAGATGAAATAGAACCCATAGAAATAGAAATAGATCTTAATGGAGGTGAGAGCAAGAAGGAAGTTGAGCTAAGTGGATTGAGCATAGAAAAGAGAATTAAAGAATTAATTGCAAACTTTTATGGGATTCCGGCAGATAAAATTCACGTGGAAATTAAAGACTAGGAGGTGCTCAAGTGAGTGATAAAGAAAACAAAAAAAATTTTTTAAATTTAAATAAAAATCAAGCGTCCTTAGTTACAAAAATTATCTACGTAATAATAATTGCAGCAGTACTTATAATGCTAATGAATACGTTTGATGTGAGTTCAACAAGCACAAAAACTAATGAAAGTACTGATAAAGCGGGAGAGGTCACTGAGAGTGTACAGAATTTTAATGTAAATAACGGAGATGAACAAGCCTTAGAGCAGCGTTTAGAAAAGATACTTGGTCAAATCCATGGGGTGGGAAAGGTGAATGTTTCCCTCACATTAGAATCTAGCTCTCATTATGAGTATGCTATCGATGTAAGTAGCAATGTTAGGACTACTGAAGAAAAAATTGAAAGTGGTGCTAGAACAATCAATGAACAAGTAGAAGAAGGAAACTTAGTACTAAAGCGGTCCGATGGCAATACTGAAAAGCCGGTGATAGTTCGTGAGACAAAGCCAGTAATAAAAGGGGTATTAGTGGTTGCAGAAGGAGCTAATGATAGTAGTATAAGGCTGAAGTTGAGTAGAGCAGTTGAGACTGTATTAGGTGTTTCTTCGCATCAAGTGCATGTTGTGCCTATGGGAGGTAGATAATATGTTTATAACCGTTAGAAAGAAAACCATAATATTTTCTGCGCTTATAGTGATCTGTTCAGTGTTCTTACTGTCTAGTATTTTTAATCTAACATCAAATCTAAGGAATGTGGAAACGCTATCTCAAGTAGAGGAAGAACTTGAAGAAGATTTGCCGGTGTCAAGTCCAATTTCAATGGAAACAGAAATCGATAGTCAGACTCAAGCTAAGGATTACTTTATAGATTATAAACTTCAGCGAGATAGAGTTAGAAGTAGACAAATTGAAATTTTACGAGAAATAGTAAACAATCCTAATTCTAATTCAGAGAATAGAATGGTGGCCCAAGAAAAGTTATTTCAGATTAGCGACAACTTAGAAAAAGAAATGGAGCTTGAAAGCCTGTTAGCAGCAAAAGGATATTCGAAAACAGCAGTTTTAATTCAGCCGGAAAACGTTACAGTGGTTGTTGGTACAGAGGAGCTTTCTGGGCAAGATGTGGCTAAAATATCTGATTTAGCTGTGACCACAACAGGATTTAATATCGAAGACATAGTTATATTGTCCTCTAATAAATTAGAATAAATTGAAATCTTTTGGGTAAATGTTGCAACAATAAGAGGGAAAACATATAATAAGATAGAAACTCTTTAAAAGCTCGGGTTTAATACCTGAGTTTTCTTTACACCATAGGAAAGCATAGCTTTCCATAGACATAAATGCAACTAAGGCTTCCACCGGCTGGTGCAAGCCAAGTTTTCTTAAATTGGGAACACGACAGGAGGCGTACAATCATGGGCGTTAAAATAACTGATACTACTCTGCGGGATGGGCACCAGAGTTTGTGGGCTACTAGAATGAGATTGCACCATATGCTACCTATAGTAGAAGAATTAGATGAAGTAGGATATCACTCACTAGAAGTGTGGGGTGGTGCCACTTTTGATGTGTGCATGAGATACTTAGGAGAAGATCCATGGCATAGACTGCGAGAAATAAAAAAGAAAGCAACTAATACGCCATTACAAATGCTCTTAAGGGGTCAATCTTTGGTAGGATACCAACATTACCCTGATGACGTGGTAGAGAAGTTTGTGGGCAAGTCTGTTGAGAATGGGATAGATATAATTAGAATTTTTGATGCTTTGAATGACTTGCGAAACATGGAAATCCCGATTAAAATAGCTAAGAGGGAAGGAGCACATGTTCAAGGAACCGTTGTTTATACAATAAGCCCTGTACATACAAAGGAACACTATTTAGAAGCGGCTCTTGAATTAGAAAAAATGGGTGCAGACTCTATTTGTATTAAGGATATGGCTGGGCTTTTAATGCCTCACGATGCCTATGACCTTGTGAAAAGTTTTAAAAGCTCCTTGAAGATACCGGTACAACTGCACAGTCACTATATTGGAGGAATGGCTTTTGGATGTTATTTAAAGGCAGCAGAAGCGGGAGTAGATGTGGTAGATACTGCCTCAGTTCCTTTAGCTTTTGGTGCTTCTCAGCCTCCTGTGGAGACTGTAGTTAGATCCCTTCAAAATACAGAGTATTCAACAGGTTTGGATATACACAAGCTATTTGAAATTGCCAAGTACTTTGAGAATTTGAGAATTGAGTTAGGGTATAAAAGAGGTGTAACCAGGATCTCTGATATGTGGGTATTTGATCATCAAGTTCCTGGAGGGATGGTTTCTAACCTGGTTAGTCAACTGGAAGAACAAAAGGCCCTTGATCGGTTAGAAGAAGTACTAGCAGAAATTCCAAAAGTAAGGGAAGAACTAGGATATCCTCCATTGGTTACACCTACAAGTCAGATTGTGGGAACTCAAGCTGTGCTCAATGTTTTGTCAGGTAAGCGCTACAAACTGGTACCTGGAGAAGTTAAAGCTTACATTAAAGGATTGTATGGTAAGCCACCAGCACCTATTAACAGTGAAGTGAAACAGAAAACAATTGGTGATGAAGACATAATAAACTGCAGGCCAGCCGATTTACTTGACCAAAAAATGGATAGAATATTACCAGAGATAGAAGATTTAGCTACATGTGAGGAAGATGTGATTTCATACGCCCTTTTCCCCCAAGTTACAAGAAAATTTTTAGAATCAGGAGGAGGAAAGGCATTAACTGAGGAGGATGAGACTATGAATTTAAAAGAAATTAAAGAGCTTATTGAAGTTATCAATAAAACTGACATTGAAGAAGTTAACCTAGAAAGCAATGGTGAAAAAATTACCATTCGCAAGGGTGGAAAAGTACAGAGTGTCCAAGAACAACTGACTATAGGTGAAACCAATCAGGTTAAGCCATCAGGGGAAAGTAACAATAAGCAAGAAGTAGTCTTAAAAAGTGTAGAAAAAACAGAAACAACCCAAGGTAATCTGATACCTGTAGTAGCACCTATGGTTGGAACCTTTTACTCTGCTCCAGCACCTGATGCAGATCCATTTGTTCAAGTGGGTAGCCAGGTTAAAGAGGGAGAAACAGTGTGCATTGTTGAGGCTATGAAGCTTATGAATGATATAGAAGCAGAGGTTTCTGGTACTATCGTTGAAATTTTAGTAGAAAACGGGCAGCCAGTTGAATATGGACAGGAACTATTCTTAATTGAGCCCAAGAAATAAACGACGAGGGGGACTGGCTAACAATGTTTAAAAAAATATTAATAGCAAATAGAGGCGAAATTGCAGTAAGAATTATTAGAGCATGCCGTGAAATGGGTATTGAGACAGTAGCTGTTTATTCAGATGCAGATAAGGATGCAATGCACGTGAAAATGGCTGATGAAGCTGTTTGTATTGGTCCAGCTGCATCCAATCGCAGCTATCTAAATATACCAAATGTTATTAGCGCAGCTCAAGTTTCTGGTGCTGAAGCGATTCACCCAGGATATGGCTTTTTGTCAGAAAACCCATACTTTGCTGAAATAGTAGAAACAAGTAATATCAAGTTTATTGGACCAAAAGCCGCAACAATTGAGTGTATGGGAGCAAAGGCAACCGCGCGAGAAACAATGATTAAGGCAGGGGTACCAGTAGTTCCAGGAACAGAAGGCGTTATTAATAATGTGGATGAAGCTCAGCAGAAAGCCGAAGAAATTGGCTATCCAGTGATGATTAAAGCCTCAGCAGGAGGTGGCGGGAAGGGCATGAGAATTGCCCATAGCCCTTCAGATTTGCAGAAAGCACTGCAAACAGCTAAGCAGGAAGCTGAAGCAGCTTTTGGTAACTCTGCTGTATACTTGGAAAAGTACGTAGAAGAGCCAAGGCATATAGAGATACAGATACTAGCTGACCAGTTTGGGAACACTATACACTTAGGTGAGAGGGACTGTTCAGTTCAAAGGCGAAACCAAAAGTTAATTGAGGAATCTCCTTCTAGCGCCATTGATGAAGAAATGCGATATGAAATGGGACAAGTGGCTATTAAAGCTGCCAAAGCAGCTAATTACATCGGAGCAGGAACTGTTGAATTTTTGCTAGATAAGCACAACAACTACTTTTTTATTGAGATGAATACACGGATTCAGGTTGAACATACTGTGACTGAGATGGTTACGGGAATTGACCTAATCAAGGAACAGATTAAGGTTGCATGGGGAGAAGAACTCTCTTACAAGCAAGATGATATAAAAATTTCTGGGTGGGCATTAGAATGTCGTATTAATGCTGAGTGGCCAGAAAAGAATTTTATGCCTTCACCGGGCAAGATAACTAAATATAATCCTCCAGGTGGATTTGGAGTGAGGCTGGATTCAGCTGCATATTCAGATTACACCATAACCCCATTCTACGATTCCATGATTGGAAAACTTATAGTTTGGGGGCAGACAAGGGAGGAAGCTATTTCGAAAATGCAAAGTGCTTTACGAGAATTTGAAATTGAGGGAGTACATACTACGATCCCCTTCCACATGCAAATATTAGATAATGCTTTCTTTAGAAAAGGACAAGTTTATACAAACTTTATCCAGAGGAGAATTCTTTCAGAAAGTTAATAATATATTCATGTTTTTGGAAAGAGTATGCTATAATTACAAATAGAGATTGGAGGCAATTAAGATGGAAAATAATTATGAGGGAATAGAGCAAACTGAAATGGGTTCTGTTAAAATAGCTGATGAAGTAGTAGAGATTATTGCAGGATTAGCAGCTACAGAAATCGAAGGTGTAGCAGGTATGAGTGGCGGAATTGCAGGGGGGATTGCAGAGCTACTTGGCAGAAAAAATCTTTCCAAGGGAGTAAAAGTGGAAGTGGGCTCAAAAGAAGCAGCCGTTGATTTATACATAGTAATGGATTATGGTGTCTCAATTCCAGAAATATCAAGATTAATTCAAGAAAAAGTCAAGGATGCTATTGAGACAATGACTGGTTTAATTGTTGTTGAAGTTAATGTTCACGTTCAAGGGGTTGTTTTTCAAAAAGATGAGGAACACGAGGAAGAGGTAATAAGGGTAAAATAATGCCCCCTATTAAGGGGGTATTTCATTAATTTATGAAGTAGGGGTGATGCCATGAATTCTGCAAATAAATTGATTGCCTATTTGTACACAATTATATTGACAGCTCTAGCAGGAGTACTGGTAACTGTAATGGTAGGCTGGCAGGAGCCGTTGCAGTATCTAGCACAGATAGTTAATGATCCAAATCTTAGGTGGGGAGTAGGTATTGGCAGTTTAGCAGTATTTGTTTTAGGAATTTATACACTTCTTTCTTGTATTAAGACAACTCCTCAAAAACCACAGGATGCCCATATAGAGACTACTAGTTTAGGTGCTGTAAGCATAACCATTGAAGCAATAGAAAATCTAGTGCAAAAAACTGGACAAGGTATAGTGGGTGTTAAAGAAATCCGACCTGTAATTAAACCAGTAGAAGAAGGAGTTGCCATTTATGTTAAGGTTGTAGTAAACCCTGATGTAGAGATTGTACAAGTGACCCATGATTTACAGGAGAGGATCAAAGAGGCAGTTAAAAAAACTGCAGGAGTGCATGTGTGTGAAGTAAAAGTGTTAATAGATGGCATTCACAGGGAAGTTAGAGGAAGAGTTGAATAAGAGGTGAGGAATATGTGGGAAAATATATTAGACCAAATTCTTGAGCCTGCTAATAGAGGAAAGGTAATTGGTATTACTTGTGGCCTCCTTTTCGGTATAGCTGCAGCTGTTTTTGGAATTGGGAAAGCTATCTTTATAACTTTAAGTGTTTTAGTAGGTTACTTTATTGGGAAGAGAGTAGATGAGCAGGGAAGTTTTCATGCACTACTAGATAAGTTAGTAAACAGAGATAAATATCGATAGGAGTGACAGCTTTGCGTAGGAGATATGCAAGAGAGTTGGCATTACAAGTTTTATATCAAATGGATGTGGGTAAAAGCAGTTCAGAGAAAGCAATGGAGTATATATCTGAGCAATGTGATGAACAAAATGTTATAGACTTTTCTGCAAGCTTAGTCCAGGGAACTGTTGAGAATATGAGCAAGATAGATAACATAATCTCAGCTCACCTGACTAGCTGGAAGCTAAATAGCATAGCCGCAGTAGACAGAAACTTAATGCGCTTAGCTACTTATGAACTGTATTATTGCGAGGATATACCCAGTTCAGTTTCAATTAATGAAGCTCTAGAATTGGCAAAAATATTTAGTGGTGAAAAATCTAGTAAGTTTATTAACGGAATTCTAGATGCTATAAAAAAGGATTTTGAAGTTGAAAACTAGAACAAGTAAAGGTGATTAAAAATGTTTTTAGGCATTGATACTAGTTGCTATACCACATCAATGGCAGTTGTAGATAGAGAAGGCAATATAATTTGCGACCATCGCAAGGTTTTAGATGTAGAAAAGGGGCAGCGAGGATTACAGCAATCCAATGCTGTCTTTCAGCATATTAAGAATATTCCTATTATTACGGAAAAGTTGTTTTCTGAAGTTGATAGCAAAAACATCCAAGCGCTAGCAATTAGTTATAAGCCCAGGCCAGTTAAAGAATCGTACATGCCAGTTTTTGCAGCGGGGATAAATTCTGGAGAAGTTATAGCCAACACGCTAGGAATCAAAGCTTATCAAACAACCCACCAAGAAGGACATTTGATGGCTGGATTTTATCCAAACAAACCTTTCGTCGAATCTACTTTTTTAGCAATTCATTTATCCGGGGGCACCTCTGAAGTTCTAAAAGTAAAATATAGTAACCAGACCTGTTCTTTTCACGAAGAGATTATTGGGGGATCTTTAGACCTGCATGGAGGTCAGTTTGTTGACCGAGTAGGGGTAGCTTTGGGGCTTGAGTTTCCCTGCGGCAAGAAGCTAGAGGAAATCTCTCGAAAATCCTTTGAAGAAAAAGTTAAGCTTACACCATGGGTTAAGGACTGTAATTTTAGTTTCTCCGGGCCTGAGAGTCAAGCCCAAAGAGCAATTAATAACGGCGCAAAACCTGAAGATGTGGCTATGGCAGTTCAAAAATGCATCGCCAGTACTATATTAAAAATAATAGTAAATTCGGTTCAGGAAACTGGAATTACAAATATTTTAATAGTTGGAGGTGTTGCAGCTAACCAATTTTTAAGGTATAAGATTATGCAATATGCCACTAGAGAAAGTATTAAGGTCCATTTTGGTATGGGTAAATACTGTACTGATAATGGAGTAGGAGTAGCGCTAATAGCCAAAGAGAAAGCATTGAAGAAAATGTAGAAAATTAAGATTTTTACTACCGATGCAGGAAAACTAAGCAAAATAATTGAAATCAATTTTAGCGAAAGCTAAGTTTTTAATAGGTGAAAATTAGGGGGGGAACTAGATGTTTGAAATTGTGAAGAAGCAAGTATTATCTCCTAGCATCAAGCTTTTTGAGGTTAAGGCACCTAGAGTAGCCCAGAAAGCAGAGCCAG
The DNA here is from genome assembly GCF_050433185.1 of Desulfitispora alkaliphila. Taxonomy (NCBI): domain Bacteria; kingdom Bacillati; phylum Bacillota; class Desulfitisporia; order Desulfitisporales; family Desulfitisporaceae; genus Desulfitispora; species Desulfitispora alkaliphila. The sequence goes on along the minus strand of NZ_JBNPXS010000023.1, from coordinate 22,966 downwards.
GACAGTTTTTCATGCTCCGAGTAGATGAAAAAGGGGAACGGATACCACTAACCATTGCTAACTTTGATCGAGAAGCAGGTACTATTACAACTATTGTTCAAGAAATTGGACACACAAGTCAGAGAATGGGTAACATGGAGGAGGGGCAAGAGTTTTTAGATGTTGCAGGTCCCCTTGGGGAAGCCACTGAGATTAAGAACTATGGAACAGTTATGTGCGTAGGTGGGGGACTGGGTATTGCACCAGTATACCCTATTGCTAGAGCATTAAAAGAAGCTGGAAATGAAGTTATTTCAGTAATCGGAGCCAGAAACAAAGATCTGCTTTATTGGGAAGATGAAATGGACGCAATTAGTAGTGAGCTGCATGCTGCTACTGACGATGGAAGCTTTGGTCACAAGGGTTTTGTAACCGACATAGTAAAACAAGTGTTGGAAAACAAAAAAGTTGATGCTATTTGGGCAATTGGTCCAATGCCTATGATGAGAGCTGTTGCTGAAACTACTCGACCATTTGGAGTTAAAACAATTGTTAGCTTAAACCCAATCATGGTGGATGGAACGGGTATGTGTGGGGCCTGTCGAGTAGAAGTTGGGGGAGAGACAAAGTTTGCTTGTGTTGATGGTCCAGAGTTTGATGGACATTTGGTAGACTTCGACTTAGCTCTGAGAAGGTTAGCAATGTACAAAGATGATGAAAAAAGGGCGTTGGCATCTGGTAGCTGTGGGAGGGATGACTCATGTCAAAAATAACCATGAAGAAAAACGAAATGCCTTGTCAGGAAGCAGCTGATAGAAAAACTAACTTTAATGAAGTTGCACTTGGATACTCAGAAGAAGTTGCACTGAATGAAGCGGATAGATGTCTTGAGTGTAAAAAGCCTAAGTGTGTAGAAGGATGTCCAGTGGAAGTTGCTATCCCTGATTTCATTAAATTGATAAAGGAAAAAGATTATAAAGGTGCAGCAACAAAGCTTAAAGAAAAGAACAACCTACCTGCCATATGTGGTAGAGTTTGCCCTCAAGAGAGCCAATGTGAAGCTAAATGTATCTTGAGCAAAAAAGGTGACCCAGTAGGAATCGGAAGACTTGAGAGATTTGTTGCAGATTACGAGCTTAACTTAGATGAAATTAAAGAAGTGGAAAAAATCCCTTCAACCGGATTTAAAGTTGCTGTGATTGGTGCGGGGCCAGCAGGATTAACTGCGGCTGGTGACTTAGCTAAAATGGGACATGAAGTAACCGTGTTTGAAATTCTACACGTAGCTGGTGGAGTTCTGATGTACGGTATTCCTGAATTTAGATTACCTAAAAATGTAGTACAGGCAGAAATTGACTACATTAAAAAGTTAGGCGTAAAGTTTGAAACTAATGCAGTTGTAGGTAAAGCTACGTCGGTAGATGAACTACTAGAGGATGGTTTTGACGCTGTATTTATTGGAACAGGAGCTGGCCTGCCTTACTTTATGAACTTGCCTGGTGAAAACTACAATGGTGTATACTCAGCCAATGAATTTTTAACTAGAACTAATTTAATGAAAGCATATAAATTCCCTGAGTATCACACACCCATTAAAGTTGGAAAGCGAGTAGCAGTCTTAGGTGCTGGAAATGTGGCCATGGACGCAGCTAGAACAGCTTTGCGATTGGGAGCGGAAGAATCCTACATTGTCTATCGCCGTTCAGAAGCAGAAATGCCTGCAAGGCACGAAGAAATTGAGCATGCTCTTGAAGAAGGAGTAAAGCTAATGCTTTTAACTAGCCCTACAGAGTTCCATGGGGACGAGGATGGAAACTTAACAGGAATGACCTGTGTGAAATATGAACTGGGTGAGCCAGATGATTCTGGCAGAAGGAGACCAGTAAAAATAGAAGGTTCAGAACATCATGTAGAAGTAGAAACTGTTGTTGTAGCCATAGGACAAGGACCTAATCCATTAGTAACTAGTACCACACCTGGACTTGATTTGAATGAAAGAAATGGCACTATTAAAGCAGATGAAAGGGGCATTACCTCTAAGTCTGGCGTATTCGCTGGAGGCGATGTGGTAACTGGCGCTGCTACAGTGATCTTAGCAATGGGAGCAGGAAAGCAAGCTGCTCAAGCCATTGATGAGTATTTGAGAAACAAATAAAAAATTAAGATTAAGGGGGATGGTTATGACGGCTACAGTTCTTGACGGAAAGCAAGTTTCTAGTGAAATAAGGGAAGAGTTAAAGAAGGAAGTTCAGCAGCTTAAGGATCAGGGGGTTCAGCCAGGTCTTGCAGTGGTGTTAGTAGGCGAAGACGCTGCATCGAAGGTGTATGTATCAAAGAAAGCAAAGAGCTGTGAAGAAATTGGTGTTTACTCGGAAGTACACAGACTAGCTGCTACAACATCTCAAGAAGAACTACTTCAACTGATTGACAAATTGAACAACGATGACAAAATCAACGGGATTTTAGTACAATTGCCAGTACCAGATCACATCGATGACAAAGCAGTAATTGATGCAATTGCTTTGGAAAAAGACGTAGACGGATTTCACCCATCTAGTGTAGGGAACATGGTGATTGGAGATGACTGCTTCTTGCCATGTACGCCTCATGGATGTATGGTTCTGTTGGAGAAATCAGGAATTGACTTAAAGGGCAAGAAAGCGGTTGTGGTAGGTAGAAGTAACATAGTAGGTAAGCCTATGGCCATGTTACTACTGCAAGCCCACGCTACAGTAACAATTTGTCATTCTCGAACTAAGGACTTGGCAGCAGAGGTGAAAGAAGCTGATGTGGTTATTGCCGCAGTAGGTAGACCAGAAATGGTTACAGGGGAGATGCTTAAAGAGGGAGCAGTTGTTATCGATGTGGGAATAAACAGACTAGATGATGGTAGGTTAGTTGGAGATGTTCACTATGAAAGTGCTGCTAAAGTAGCTAGTTACATTACACCAGTTCCAGGCGGTGTAGGGCCTATGACAATTACTATGCTACTTAAGAATACTGTTGAGGCCGCTAAGAAGTGCAAATAAATGTCATAACCATTAGAGAGCTATCCGAATACGTAAAAGTAATGCTAGATAACGAACCCCGGTTACAGCAAATGTGGGTAAAAGGTGAGATTTCCAATTTTAAGCATCACTCATCGGGACATATGTATTTTACATTAAAGGATGAATACTCTTCCATAAAAGCAGTGATGTTTAAGGGTAAGAACTGGAATCTAAACTTTATTCCTAAAAATGGTATGAGCGTTATTGTCAGAGGAAGTGTTTCTCTTTACATCAAAGGTGGTCAATACCAGCTTTATGTGGAAGAAATGCAGCCTGAAGGGCAAGGAAGCTTATATATAGCTCTCGAAAAGCTAAAAGAACAGTTAAATAAAAAAGGATACTTTGATTTATCAATAAAGAAGGAGATACCGATTTTGCCTAGCAAAATCGGTATCGTTACTTCACCAACTTCAGCAGCACTGAGAGATATATTAAAGGTAATTAATCGAAGATATCCTAACTACCCAGTAATTATTTCGCCCACAGCGGTTCAAGGCGATGATGCTCCCAAGCAGATTGCTAAAGCAATTAATAATTTAAACAAACTTGGTTCAGTGGACGTTATAATTGTTGCTAGAGGAGGCGGATCGCTAGAGGAATTATGGGCTTTTAATGCAGAAGAAGTGGCAACAGCTATCTATAATTCACAAATCCCCATTGTCAGCGGAGTAGGACATGAGGTTGATTATACAATTAGTGACTTGGTTGCCGACAAAAGAGCAGCAACTCCTTCGGCAGCGGCAGAAATGGTAGTGCCGGTTAAAGCTGAAATGATTGAAAAAGTTAACTTGAAAAAAGAGCGCTTAAAGCAAGCATTAATAAATAAACTACAGCAAAAGAAAGAGCATCTATATTATTTGAGAAATAGTAGCGTACTTACTAACCCTAAAGCCAGTTTAAACCAGTACTATCAACAGGTTGACTACTTAGAGCGGGATCTCTTAAACAATATATCAAGGGTTATGAAGGATGTGCGTTCTAACTACAGTTTATGTGCAAATAAATTAGAGCTATTGAGCCCACTAAAAGTACTTAGTAGGGGCTACTCTATCTGTCAAGACAAAAAAACCAAAGAAATCATAACTGATTCTGATCAGGTAACAGGTGAACAATTATTGGAATTAAACTTATATAAAGGGCGAATTGATGTGGTGGCAGATAAGATTCAGGAGGGGGATAATGAGTAAAGACAAGATTGAAACTCTAGAGTTTGAAGAGGCCTTAGCGAACTTAGAAAAAATAGTTAAGCAATTAGAAACAGGTGAATTAAAATTAAATGAAAGCTTAGATAAATTTCAGCAGGGAATCCAACTAGTAAAAGTATGTAACGAACAACTAGAGCGAGCTGAAAAAGAAATAGAAATGCTAGTGGACAATGCTGGTACTCTAAAGGCAGAAAAAATTGACCCGGAAGAATTTGAGGTGGATGAAGATGAATTTAGATAGCTATATAGCAGAAAAGATAAATCTCATAAATGATAAATTAGATAAATACCTGCCCGATGAAAGTGAAGTGCCAGAATTAATACATCAATCTATGCGATACAGTGTGTTTGCTGGGGGAAAGCGCTTGCGCCCTATTTTGGTAATAGCTTCCAGTGAAGCTGTTGGCTTCAATGCTGAAAAAGTTATGCCCACAGCTTGTGCTTTGGAGTTAATCCACACATATTCGTTAGTTCATGATGACTTGCCCGCTATGGATGACGATGATTATAGAAGAGGTAAACTTACCAACCATAAAGTATATGGTGAGGCAACGGCTATATTAACAGGGGATGCCCTTTTAACAAAAGCTTTTGAACTAATAGCCTTCAATGCCACTTTAGGAATAAATGAAAAGAATATTATAAAAGTATTAGGTGAAATTAGTAGTGCTGCTGGCTCTCAAGGGATGGTGGGAGGTCAAGTAGTAGATATGCAATCTGAAAATAAAAGTATCGGCTTCGATACTTTAAAATACATTCACACTCATAAAACCGGTGACTTATTTAAAGCTTCAGTTAGGGCTGGAGCCATATTAGCTAATGCATCTGACAAACAACTAGCAGCTCTCACTGAGTATGCTGAACAACTGGGACTTGCTTTCCAAATTACAGACGATATACTAGATGTTGAGGGTGATGCCCAAGTCATTGGTAAAGCTGTGGGTAGTGACCAAAAGAACCAAAAATCTACATATCCATCTTTATTTGGTATTGACCAATCTAAAGAAATGGCGTATAATAGTGTCTCGAAAGCAATTAATGCACTTGATATATTTGGTTCAGAGGCAGATAGACTAAGAAAAATTGCTAATTATTTGACAAAAAGAAAAGTTTGATATAATTACAGCTAAGGTTATACCTTAGCGTTTTCCTTTTTACACAGATATGCATAATTCACTTTAGTGGTGCAGTATTCTAGTCAAAACTCTCTACCCTGAAGACGGGCCTAAAAATCCGTCACGGGCACATCGATGAAGTTCCTGGTGCTGGCTCGCGACGCCCAGTTGGGGGTTGGTGCTGGGAGTTAAGGAGGATGGGGCGATCTACAATGGCATGTAGGCGTTGACCCCGCCTCCGTGGAGACCCAAGTGCGTGGGGAAGCTACCTCGTAGCCAACGACGGCTTGGGATACAAACCTGTATGTGGTACGCAAGTGCTGGGTGCAGTGTAGCCTGCCTTGAGTGGTAATAGTGGGATGAAAGGCATTCTCTTTTAATTCTCTTCGGCCAAAGAGCTTAAAAGAGCTACTGAAAACTATTGCTGCAAAAGAGGCTAGGGGTAGAGTTGTTTTGTTGAGGAAAACTCCTAGACTGTTAACCAATGTTAGACTCATCAGGGATTAAAGTGTGGACTAAGTGGTAATCTAGCCCTGGTAGCGGTGACGCACCAGATTAGCCTTTAAAGGGAAACCACTCAGATGGCGACATCAGAGTAGGCTAATGGGAAAACCTGCTGGACCTAAGCCACAACATTTACCTGATGAGTTACCACTAAAGTGGTATAAAGCATAATTTTTTTGAAAATTAATGTGGAGTGAATAAATTGACAAGTTATATTTCTAAGAGCTTACCACATGCAATATTTATTGGTTTTTTTACTTTTATAATAGCCATAATAATTGTGTTGAGCTCAGAATTTTTTTTTGATAGAATAGCATCTTTATACATATCCTTTGCAGTATTGCTTTTAATTATTATAGTGGGCATAGTAGCAGATGTTATTGGTGTGGCAGCCGCAGCTTCTATAGAAGCCCCGCTTCATGCTAAGGCAGCTAAAAAAGTAGAGGGAGCAGATACTGCTGTTTCTTTGGTACGAAATGCAGACAAAGTGGCCAGTTTTTCTAGTGACTTTATTGGCGATATTTGCGGAACCGTCAGTGGCGCTATTGGAGCTAGTATTATATTTAAGCTAGTTGCGGAGAACCCTTCTTTTAACGTAGTGATGCTTAGTACAGGTATGACAGGATTAGTTGCAGCGCTAACTGTTTCTGGTAAAGCTTTAGGTAAAACTATTGCAATTAATAAAGCAAATGATATAATTTTTAATGTTGGAAGGGTATTATATAAGATAGAGAAGAATACAGGTCTTACATTGATTAAGACTGTAAATGAGCGCAAACGGAGAAGGTGATTCTGTGAAAAGCGAATTACTACAAAAAATTAATAGCCCTAATGATTTAAAAAAGCTTTCATTTGAACAAGTGGACCAGTTAGCAGGCGAGATAAGGGAATTCTTGGTAAACTCAGTTTCTTCTACAGGGGGCCATTTAGGGCCAAACTTGGGAGTGGTAGAACTTACCTTAGCTATTCATTACGCCTACAACTCGCCAAAGGACAAACTAATATGGGATGTTGGTCACCAGAGTTATGTACATAAGCTGATAACGGGACGCAGAGACCAGTTTGGCTCTTTGAGGCAATATGGTGGATTAAGCGGTTTTCCCAAGCGGGAAGAGAGCAAATATGATAACTTTAATACCGGGCACAGTAGCACATCAATTTCTGCTGCACTGGGAATGGCAAAGGCAAGAGATATTAGGGGCACAGATGAAGAAGTAGTAGCAGTAATAGGTGATGGAGCTTTAACAGGTGGAATGGCTTTTGAAGCCTTAAATCATGCTGGGCACTTAGATACAAATATTACTGTGATACTAAACGACAATGAAATGTCAATTGCTTCAAATGTAGGCGCCATGTCCTCCTATCTTAGTCGCCTGCGTACAGATCCTATGTATGACAAGGGTAAGGATGAAATAGAGTACTTACTGAAGAAAATACCTGCAATCGGAAGTAGAGTTGTCAAGGTAGTAGAGCGGCTTAAGGATAGTTTAAAGTATCTAGTAGTACCGGGAATGCTTTTTGAAGAACTCGGGTTTACTTATTTTGGTCAAATAGATGGACATGATTTTGATGAATTGCAAGCAGTCTTAAAACGTTCTAAAAAAATTAAAGGACCCAAATTAATTCATGTTATAACTACTAAAGGCAAAGGTTATAAACCGGCGGAAGCAAGACCAGAAAAATTTCACGGTGTTGGAGCCTTCCAGGTTTCTACTGGGGAGATAAAAAAGAAAAAGACAAATACGCTTACATATACTCAAGCATTTAGCCATGGACTTCTCAAACTAGCTGAACAAAATAGTAAGATTATTAGTATTACTGCAGCTATGCCTGATGGGACAGGCTTAAATGAGTTTTCTCTAAAATATCCAAAGCGTTTTTTTGATGTGGGTATTGCAGAGCAACATGCGGTAACCATGGCAGCAGGGATGGCAGCGGATGGATATAAGCCTGTGGTGGCAGTTTATTCTACATTTTTACAAAGGGCTTATGATCAAGTTATTCACGATGTGTGCATGCAGAATCTGCCCGTTGTATTTGCGTTAGATCGGGCTGGCTTAGTGGGGGAGGATGGAGAAACCCATCATGGTGTTTTTGACCTCTCATATTTAAGTCATATTCCAAATATGACTGTAATGGTGCCAAAAGATGAAGCGGAGCTTCAGCACATGCTCCATACAGCTTTGAAAATGGACAGTCCCGTTGCAATAAGATATCCTAGAGGTAATGGTGAAGGAGTAGAAAACCCAGAAGTAATGCAGGAACTCCCTTATGGAAAGGGAGAGTTATTACTTGAGGGAACAGATTTGACCATTGTAGCTGCAGGTTACTTAGCATACACAGCTGTAGAAGTAGCTAAAAAACTGTCAGAGCAGGGGATAACAGCAACTGTCATTAATCCTAGATTTGTAAAGCCCTTTGATAGAGAATTAATTCTAGATTGGGCTGACAAGACTGAATATGTTGTTACAATAGAAGACAACCTAAAGACTGGTGGATTTGGAAGCAGTGTGTTGCAGTATCTTCATGAGGAAAATAGCAATGTAAAAGTCATGAACATAGGTATTGGCGATGAATTTGTTCAGCAAGGAAATGTGAATATAATTAGAGAACAGGTTGGTTTAGATCAGAATAGTATAGTCCAGCAAATTTTAGATAAGAAGCACTTTAAAAGAGTAAAATAGGGAGTTATGTAAAGTGACAAAAGAGAGAATAGATTTACTCCTTGTAGAAAAGGGACACTTTGAAAGTCGCGAAAGGGCAAAGACCTCCATAATGGCAGGAAATATTTACGTTGACAATAAAGTTATCGATAAGCCTGGAACAAAGGTGGATTCTGACGCACATATAATCGTCAAAGGAAGTGAGCATCCCTACGTAAGTAGAGGAGGCTTGAAATTAGAAAAGGCTATTGCCCACATGGGATTTAAGGTAGAAGATAAAATAGTATTAGATGTTGGAGCTTCTACAGGTGGTTTTACTGACTGCGCATTGCAAAACGGAGCGAAAAAAGTTTATGCAGTTGATGTGGGCTACGGACAGCTTGCTTGGAAGTTAAGGCAGGATAGCAGGGTTGTAAATATGGAACGGACAAACATCAGGTATGTAGAAGAATTAGATGAGAGCCCTGATGTAGTCACAATTGATGTGGCGTTTATTTCCCTGACTAAAGTATTGCCAGTAGTTAAGAAGCTAATAGCTTCTCATGGACAAGTTCTTGCCTTAATCAAGCCTCAATTCGAGGCGGGCAAAGATAAAGTTGGGAAAAAGGGCGTTGTTAAAGATTCTTCTGTCCACGAAGAAGTAATAATACGTATCCTGGAGTTTAGCGCTGAAGTAGGCTTTGAATTAATCCAGATTACCCATTCACCAATAAAAGGCCCTGAAGGGAATGTGGAGTATTTATGCTGGCTAAAGGAAGAGGATAGCATTACTAAAGAGTATGATCAAACTGTAATAGCTAAGAAAGTTGTAGCAGAAGCATTTAAAGAGCTGTAAAAAAACACACCCTATGGGTGTGTTTTTTTAGGAGGGTGGTTACGTGGGTAGTCTTGAAAAAATTATAATAGGAATTATTTTGGGAATAGTATTTACCATTATAGCAAGAAAAAAGCTTAATAAATTTGTGTATAGGCGCAGGATTAGCAAAGCTAAAATAGCTGAAACTGAGGCCATTGAAATATTAGAAGAAAAGGGTTATCAAGTTCTTCATACCCAGGCGCGAAACCCTATAGTTACTCGAATTGACGGTATTGAACACAAAACCCATGTAATAGCCGATGCTATAGTTGCAAAGGGTGGCAGAAGATATGTAGTAGAAGTAAAAACAGGAAACCAAACAGAAAATCTTAATGCAAGTCATATTAGAAGACAACTGCTAGAATACTTTCTTATTTTCAAACCCCATGGTATAATTTTACTTGACATGGAAAGAAAGAAATTGCATCATGTAGAACTAGATGTAGTTAAAGACCAAATAAATGACGATAAAAAAATATTTTCCGATCATTGTAAATACGTAATAACAATCATACTTACGCTACTAGTAGGGATTGTTATTGGAGCATTAGGAGTGAAAATATGACCAATTTTGGAATAAGAAAAATTGGACTAGCTTACAATACTCAAAAAAAAACAGGAATAGCCCTTGCAAGTAAAGTAGAGGAATGGTGTAGACATAATCAAATTGAATTAGATAAAAGCCCCATGAAAATTTCTGAAAAGTCAATTAAAGCCTCAGATCTTTGGACTAGTAATTGGGAAGAAACAATAGACCTAATTATGGTTATTGGAGGGGACGGTACTCTACTAAATGTTGCCAGAGCAGTAGCCTCATCTGATTTACCAATCTTGGGAATAAACGTGGGCAATATGGGCTTTTTAACAGAAATAGAAGTTCCCGACTTAATCAGTAGCTTAGATAAGTTGATCCGAGGAGAGTACCATGTTGAAGAGCGAATGATGCTTGAAGCAACTGTTTATAGGGATAATAAGAAAGAAGGCTACTTTGTAGGTTTAAATGATATAGTGGTGACTAAAGGCGCTTTTTCTAGAATGATTAGGCTGGAAACTTATGTGGACGACCAATACATAGATACTTTCCCAGCAGATGGGTTGATTATAGCAACTCCCACAGGGTCTACTGCCTACTCTCTTTCTGCAGGAGGGCCAGTGGTTTTCCCTGAGGTCCCGGCAATAGTAGTTACGCCAATATGCCCTCATACCTTTTATGCACGTCCAATGGTTTTAGCGTCAACTCATTGTGTCAAAATTATATTGAAATCTCAGTGGGGAGAAGTTATGCTCACAGTGGACGGGCAGCACGGCTTTAAATTAGAACAGAATGACACTATTATGGTTCAAAAGGCTCCATACAGTATTAAGCTAATTAAGGTTAACGACAGGAGTTTTTTCAATATCCTACGGGATAAGCTAAGGGGTGAAAAATATCGGTGAATCAATTAAATAGAGCAGTTGACATAGCACATCTCTTTACCAAGCAGGCTGTAAAACCGGGGGGAACTGTGGTAGACTGCACTGCAGGTAATGGTCATGATACAGTATTGTTAGCTGAGCTAGTTGAAGACGCAGGCAAGGTTTATGCTTTTGACATTCAGAAAGTGGCCATTGAAAATACAGAACAGAACTTGCGCAATTGCAGGCTCTTAAATCGAGTAAAACTGATACATGCTTCTCACCATGAAATATCTAAATACATTACAGAGCCAGTGGATTTTGTTATATTTAACTTAGGGTATTTGCCTGGAGCCGATAAAGAAATCATTACAAAGGCAGAAACAACGCTAGATTCCTTGCATAGTGTACTCACAATCTTAAAGCCAGGTGGGATGATACTTTTTGTAGTATACCCTGGACATGCAGGGGGAGCTAACGAGGCAAAAGGTTTACTAGAGTTTACAGCAACCATAGATAAAAAATTATACAATGTAATCCAAATAAACCACCAAAATAGAAAAGAAACGTCACCCTTTGTCTTAATTATTGAATCTAAAGAGAGGAATGATAGCCCTTGAAACAGAAAAGGCAAAGAAATATTTTAGATATTATTGAAGAAAAAGCAGTGGAAACTCAAGACGAATTAACCCAAGAGTTATGCAATAGGGGGATAATTGTAACTCAAGCCACTGTTTCTAGAGATATAAAAGAAATGGGGCTAGTAAAGGTCCCCAAGGGCGGAGACAAGTACTGCTATGCTCTTCCTAATGATAAAAGCCTAAGCAGCGCAGACCAGAGAAGGCTAGAGCGCCTATTCAAGGATTCAGTAATTGATTTAAACTACAGTGAAAATATTATCTTGGTTAAAACCTATCCAGGAGCTGCTCCTAGTGTAGCATCAGCTTTGGATTACTCAGACATTAGTGAAATTATTGGTTCTGTGGCAGGCGATGACACTATCTTGCTTGTGATAAAGCCTAAAGAGGCAGTGCAAGAAATTTTGGAAAAGTTAGATGCCTTATTTGATTGAGGGGTGGCAATATGCTTTTATCATTGCAGATAAACAATTTTGCGCTAGTAGATAAACTGGATATTAAGTTTGAAAGCGGTCTCAACGTAATGACCGGGGAAACGGGGGCAGGTAAATCTATTCTCATAGATGCAGTTTCCCTGGCTATTGGTGGCAGAGCCAGTTCTGATTTTATTAGAACCGGTGAAAACAAAGCTATAATTACAGCTGTCTTTGTAGAAAAACAGGACAAGACCCTTGATATATTAGATGAGATAGGGATAATTCCTGAAGAAGATGGTACCATAATAATGCAGAGACAACTAACTCATAGTGGTAGAAATAATTGTAGGATAAACGGACAACAAGTGACATTGACCATGTACAAAAAAGTAGGGGCACTACTTTTAGATATATACGGTCAACATGACAATCAATCACTCTTAAGTGAAGTGAGCTATTTAGAGGCATTAGATGATCTTGTGAATAATGGGAACTTACTACAAAAAACAAAGGCAACATACAGAGAACTGAAAGACTTAAAGTCAAAAATTGATAATGCCAAATCAGAAGAGCGAAAGCTTCTTCAGGATTTAGATTTGTGGAAGCACCAAGTAGAGGAAATATCTAATGCAAACCTTAGATCTGGGGAAGAGGATGAGCTACTTAAACAAAAGGAAATAGCTGTTCACTGGGAAAAGTTATCTACGGGCACAGACGGCGCATACAAGACACTTTATGAAGGCAGAACGGAAGGGTGTTTATCTGTAAGAGATGAGCTCAGTAGAACGCTTAATGACGTGGAAGAAATGGCTAATATAGATTCTTCATATAGTGCAATAGCCAGTACGATTGAAGATTGCATTTATAAGATTGATGATGTGAGTGCAGAACTTCGTGAAAAGCAAGAGCAACTTCAATACAATGCCCATGATATTGATGAGATAGAGACCAGATTGACTACTATAAATAATTTAAAGCGAAAATACGGCAATAATATTTCTGAAATACTAAGTTATTTAGAAGAAACAATTGAGCGGATTGAGCAAGCTCAAAATTATGAACACAAAGTTGAAGAATGGAATAAGGCTCTGGCAAAAGTAGAGGACGAGTACCGCAAGGTGGCACAGGAATTATCACAACAGCGCCAGCAGACGGCAGAACATTTAGAAAACCTTGTTAGCCAGCACCTAAAGTTTTTAGAAATGAAAAACACTCAATTTAAGATTAATTTGACTACACAAGAACAACCAAGTGCAAAGGGTTTAGATCGAGTAGAATTTTTAATTTCTCCTAATCCAGGAGAACCATTGCGACCAGTTGCAAAAATTGCTTCTGGTGGTGAGTTATCTAGAATGATGTTGGCCTTAAAGGCAGCGTTAAACATATCTGCTGGAGTGGAGACACTTATTTTTGACGAAATTGATACAGGTGTAGGTGGTAAGGCAATTCAAGCCATTGGCAAAAAGCTCTCGGAAATAGCAGAAAAACGCCAAGTAATATGTGTTACCCATTCACCTCAAATTGCCAGCTATGCAAAGAGTCATCATTATATAGAAAAGAAGGTAGTGGATGGAAGGACATTCTCAGAGGTAGTACCGCTTAGTCAGGAAGAGAGAGTAAGGGAAATAGCTCGCATGTTGAGCGGTGACGAGATTACCAAGACAACCCTCGAACATGCAAGAGAAATGTTAGAATTAAAGTAAAAGCTCTGGTATTTTACCAGGCTTTTTTTTTAAACTCAAAAATTACAATATTGCTAAGAAGTCCACTGTGCCACAGATTTTCATCTTGGTAATAGAAACCTAGCTTACAGAGGCCTTAACAAAGGATAAAAGATTGCTCTTGAGGTTAATTTAACTTTACGTTGATGATTTTAAATTAACTTTTTAGGAGTGATTTAATGTGAACTTAAAAAGGATAAATATAGTTGCCATTATTTTATCCTTGACCCTATTTTTTATGTATTTTTCTCCTATAATGCAAATTTCTTTTTTAACTCCCTCAGAACACAAGGTCATGGTTGGAGACAACCTGGAGTTTGACTTTAATGTGCCTGATGGACTTGGTAAATACTTGAATCTGAGTATATCCCCTGAAGGGAAAAATTTAAAAACAATTACTGAAGAACCAGGAAAAGTTAATATGGAGATGAAGCTTTTTGATATTATTCCCCTGCGTAGAGTTACCGTCAATGTAATGCCAGAGCTTCACGTTTATCCCAGTGGAGAATCAATAGGGATAGTATTAGAATCTAAGGGTGTTACAGCAATTGGGTTTTCACCTATTAATTATCAAGGAAAAAGCTACTATCCTGCCAGAGATGCTGGCATCAAAGAAGGGGATATAATCACTTCAGTTAATGGGATTTCAGTTAATACAGATAACGAAATAGCTCATGTTATCGACAAAGCAGGTCGAAAAGGACAGGAAGTTGAGGTAAAATTAAATCGAAACAATAAGTCGAAAAATGTGATTTTAAAACCAGTGTATTGTGAAAAAACAGGGAGATACAGAGCAGGTTTATATGTTAAAGATAAGACAGCTGGTGTTGGTACAATGACATTTTATGATGCTGAATGGGGATACTATGGTGCTTTAGGGCACAAAATTAGCGAAAATAATCTTGATGAAGGCTTAGATGTGATAAAAGGTAGAATAACTTCTGCTGCCATTAGAGGAATTCAAATGGGGCGCCGTGGAAGTCCAGGAGAAAAAATTGGAGTTTTTATTGATGAAATGAACCTTCAAGGCAATATAACTAAAAATTGTGATCTTGGTATTTTCGGAAAGCTTGATCAACCAACAGCGCCTAATTCTTTTTACAAAGAACCTATTCCCTTAGCTTTGGCACAGCAAGCAGAGCCAGGACAGGCGCAAATCTTAACTGTTATCAATGGCACCGAAGTGGAAAAATTCGATATTGAAATCAGTAAAATTATTAATAATTCAAGTCCCACCAATAAAGGCATGATAATTAGGATTACTGATCCTAAACTGCTTGAAGCTACTGGTGGTATAGTTCAAGGAATGAGCGGTAGTCCAATAATCCAAAATGGCAAACTAGTTGGTGCCATAACTCATGTATTTGTCAATGATCCAGCAAAAGGCTATGGCATTTTTGCTGAATGGATGGTAAAGGAAACTGAAATACTTGATAAATACCAAAAAAGTAGCAATATCCCTGATGAAAATATCGGGGGTATTTTTTTGTCGCAAATAAATGAACCTTGAGGAATACTAGGAAATTTGCACTTATATTGAAGAGGTGCAGGAAAAAAATTTAAAATGTCGAAAAGGTAATTTATGTGAAAAAAGTCGGGAGGGGTTGGAAGTTTATGAAGGAAAGTGTAAAAGTATTAATTGTGGATGACAATAAGGAGTTTTGTAATATTCTTGAAACTTACTTGCAAAGCCAAGAGGAGTTTGAAGTAGTGGGAATTGGCAATACTGGCTTAGACGCATTAAAACTAATTGAAACGGAACAACCAGATGTAGTTGTATTAGATATTATTATGCCTTATTTAGATGGAATTGGTGTTCTAGAAAAGGTAAGTATTATGCAAAACAGGCCAGAAGTTATTATTTTAACTACACTGGGGCAAGAAGCTATGACTAAAAAGGCTATTGAACTGGGAGCAGCATACTACATACTAAAGCCTTTTGATTTAGAAGTACTGGGAACTAGAATAATGCAATTAACTGATAAGTCACCAACTTCTAGTGCACCACAAGAGACATCTAGACAAGAGACTCCTACTAAGCAGAGGGACTTAAATCTAGAGGTGACTAATGTAATTCACCAAATGGGGGTTCCTGCACACATTAAGGGGTATCAGTATTTGCGCGATGCCATATTATTTGTAATCAAAGATGTGAGCTTACTTGGTGCCATTACTAAAGAGCTATATCCACTTATTGCACAAAAATACGAAACTACTCCAAGCAGAGTGGAAAGAGCTATCCGACATGCCATTGAGTTGTCATGGGATAGAGGTAATGTAGAAATGATGAATAAATTTTTCGGCTACACAATTAATATCGAAAGAGGGAAGCCTACAAACTCAGAATTCATAGCCATGGTAGCGGATAAGTTAAGGCTAGGTTCTAAGGTCAGTTAAATCCCATGGATAAAGGGTTTTTAAATTTTAAAAGCCTACTGATTATGAAAAATACATATGAAAAAATGACGTTATAAACCAACTAATTTTTTTTAAGACACCAACTAATTTTTTCGTTTATTGGGTTTATATTTTCCAGTTTTACGACCTAATAAATTCCAATAAACGGAGGTTTTTAACAGTGACAGATTTAGAATTTCAAATTGAAAATTTCATCATTTACTGCACATCTAAAAATTTAAGTAAAAAAACTATTGCATCATACGAACAGGCATTAAAATTATTTGCACAATTTTTACAGGATGAATTTGAAATAATAGAGGTAAAAAAAATTCAGTCTGGACATATTAGACATTACATTAAACATCTTCAAGAACGTGGTAAATATACTGTAGTTGTCAATCAAAATACACAGAAAATTAATAACCCTCACAATCGAACGGATTATAATAAAAAAATATCAGATGCAACTATTGCAAACTACCTCAGAAACATTAAAGTATTTTTCAATTATTTAAAAGATGTAGAAGGTGAAATAACAAAAAATCCTTGTGAAAAAATTGAACAAATAAAAGCAGAGCGAAAACAAAAAAAGACACTGACCAAAGATGAATTGAAAAAGTTATTCAATGCATTTGATGAATCAAAGTCGCATGAATACAGGAATAAAATAATAACTATACTACTGTTTGATACTGGAATGAGAGTTGGAGAATGTTTAATTTTAAAGCCAGAGCATATTGATTTTTCAAGTCACAGTATTCTGATTACTAATCCTAAATCCAAAAAACAAAGGTATGTTTATTTCTCACACAAGATGGGGCGACAATTAAAATCGTGGCTTAAACATAAAGACAGGCAATCTGATAGTCAATTATTATTTCCAACTAATCGAGGAACACAGTTACAAATACAAAACTATGAAAAGGTTTTGAGACAAACAGGAAAAAAGGTTAATGTAGACGTGCATCCACATCAATTAAGGAATAACTTTGCAAAATATTATTTGTTAGCAGGTGGAGATTTTGCAACATTGAGCCGAATTCTAGGGCATAGTGATGTTAGTACAACAATGAAAGCATATTTAGATTTTACAGATGATGAAGTTGGTCGAAAGTACCAGAAGCATAGTCCATTAAGTAGTATTGATTTTTGAATAATATTATAGGTGGGTGATATTATAAGTTACTGGTGGGAATATGAAGGGAATATAATAATGATATTTACAGAAAATATCAATATGGACTTTGAAAGCATAGATAATTTTCTGTTTGCACCATTTTATAAAAAGGATAAATTAATAGCCAAACAATTCAAAGTTCAAAAAGATAGTGATGAGTTTTGGATTATCAGTGCAATGTTAGACTTAAATCAGAAAAATTTTATTCCTAATAAAGCAAAAAAGTATAGGTCAAAAACCCTATAATATCAAAGAAAAAAGCACTTTGTTAGTTTTTAACAGAGTGCTTTTTTGTATGATATTATCTGTAATTATATTTTATTATCCTACTTTAAATCTCTTATCCTTCTCAGTGACAAGACTGAAAATATGAAATGTGTACGATTTGATACTCAATAGGTTATATATATTCTACCTCACTCTAGTAATAATTTTTAAATGCTTATATTTATCTGCATAATAGTAATAATAGTATTCAGATTGCTATAAACCCTTACTATATATACCTTTCAGGCAAAATATGTACGATTTTGCACTCAATAGGTTATATATACCCCATACCCTTCCTATTTACCTTCCTAATTCATTTACCTTCCTAATTCATTTACCTTCCTAATTACCCCTATCTAATTATCTTCCTTATCAACTATCTCAAATAACTCATCAAATGATTTACAGCCCAAAGCATTATATACCTTCTCTAAGTTTTCAAATGTAATAGAGGTTGTTTCATTTCTAAATAATTTTCCAATTGCATTTGTACTAATCCCTGTTTGTTTACTAAGCCAGTATTGGCTTTTATTTTTTTGTTCTAGTAGTTTTTTTAATTTAATTTCAATACTCATAATAATCACCTCTAATGGTAGTATACCCGAAAATAACCAAGTTCACAATAATACATCTTGACATACCCTTCTCATAAATGTATAATACAACCCAAGATAGTACATTCAAAGGAGGGGTTGAAATGAACATCTGGGGCATTGTATTTCTAACAACATTGACAACATCAATAATATCAATCTTGTTTACACTAGCATTATTTGAGGGGAGAGGTGAGTTATAATGAGAGACTACCACGATGTATGGGGAGCGTTGACAAAGCAAATTGAAGAATTGAAGTTAAACGGTGATTATGACGAAGCCAAAATTGTTGGCATTACTAGGGCGATAATCAGAGCAGATCAATTAGATGCGAATGTACAATTATATCTAATCAATAAATTATTAAAAAAATACGAACAAGAGGGGGCGAATTAAAATGAACTGGGGTACATTTAATGATTTACCAACTACAATCCAAAAAACTGCACAACTATCAATATCGGGAACTGTAATTGATGATAAGTGGTTCTCAAATTTAACTTATGACAGTGGCAAACCTCACATCAATGCAATACTAGTATTATCTGACATCGTATATTGGCACAGACCATCTTCAAAAGTAGACCAAACAGGTCAAGTTATTTATGCCAAAAAATTTAAGGCTGATAAGTTACAGAGAAACTATGAACAGATTGCCAATAGATTTAACCTAACCAAGCGACAAGTCAAGGTGGCGTGTGATTATTTGCGTGATTTGGGTTTAATTGAACTAGAATTTAGGACTTTAACACTTCAGAACGGTGCGAAAATACCGAATATGTGTTACATCACACTGAATATTGAGGTACTTTTAAAATACTCAACGTCTATCATTACAGAGCAGGAACATGATACTTTTTTAGGCAATGAGGACATTCAAAACAATCAAAGCGAAACACAGAGTGCAACAGGGTCTGACAGTGAGAGTGATGATGATGGTACGGTGGAACGTAATACAAATACAAAGATTACTACAAAGATTAATACAAATACTACTACAAACAAAACAAGCGAATTAAGTGGTGTTGACTTGGTATGTGATAGCGATTGTGGTTTTGATTTACCAACATCTGCTCTCCCTCAGAAGGATAGCGAAACATTCGGCATCACTCAAAGTGATAGTCATAATGACCAAGACCAAGACCAACAAGCCAATACATCTGCAATCAGCCAACTAAGGCAAAAACTAAAACTAAAACAGCCAAAATTGGTTGACACTTTGCAAAACCACACTCTGAGAGCGTTTTTAAGCGATGCGAATTGGAATATTGATGTTGTACTACTTGCGATTGATAGAGCCACACACAAGGTTAATGAGGGGCATAAAATCAGTAATTTTGTTGGTTATGTCAGGTCAATGATTATGCGTGATTATAGTGATTTGGCATTAGATGCAAAGTATGCAGATATATATGCGAGTTAGTTTTGGTTAGTTAGTGGGTTAATGGGTTAAATGTTGATATAACAGTGTTTGCCCACTGTGGGAAAACTATTCAAAAAAAATTAAGGTTAAAAAGGGGAGATTGCGAAGATGGATTTAAACCAATTGCAGGTTAGAGTTATTAGAGAGTTAGAGATTAATGAGTGTGCATTAGGGCTGATTAAGTCAGTCAAGGCATTGATAGTTAGTCAACGTGATTATGATGAGTTTGTCAGTGATTTTTATTCGAGGTACAGTAGAGTTAAATTATTTTTTGCATTGCAGGAGTACAAGCAGTACAAGATTAAAAGGTTATCATTGTCAGAGAGTGAGTTTTTAGATATGTTTGATAGTGATGCGATTGGGGCGTTAGAGGTATTATATCAAGATTTTGTTTGGGATTGGGAATTGAAATATATGCAGGATAAGGGTATCAGTCCAGAGCAGGTTTATAAGAGGTTTACTGATTCAGATAATATTGGTGAATGTTTTTGTAGGTCACTTAGGTCAATAGCCCAAACAATCTAACCTAACCAGACATAAACAATCTAAAACTAACACTTTCAACCAATTATTACCACTCTAAAAACCCAATCAATAAAAGGGTTTACAAGATGGGAATAGTTGGTTATTTTCTTTGTGGCTGTAGGATTGATTTTAAGAGGGGTTTGGTGAGTTAGAGGGTTATGGTATGGGTTGGGTGATTTGGATTGATTGTGGGGTAAATGAGGGGTGTTAAGGGTTGATTAAAAATCAGATATGGTTTGCAGTAGGGTGGTATAAGAGAGAAAAATCATAAACAACCGTACAAAAATGAAAAACAGAGGAAACAAGAGTAAAACAGAGGAAATAAGGCAAATTGGGTAGTATTAAAGAGAAAACATGAGCTAATCGAAGATAACAGCCATATATGGCTGAATATGAAGGTGGACAAACGCACGCGAATATGCGATAATATACATGTATACCTTTTTAAAAAGTAAACATAATCCCTCAATATAATAATATCATAAGGAAGTTGTAAATGTCAAGACTTTTTGTGAGATTTATTATTGGGTAGGTTATAAAGTCAAAAAAGCTAGTCAAAGGAGGTTTAAGAAGTGCAACCAAGACAAATAAATCAAGCAGACCAATTCAGGGTAAAAAAGATATTTACCAAAAGAATAGCGTATGAGTTGATGAATCAAGGTCATAACTTAATAGGAATGGAAACTAACCGAAAAAAAGAATGGTTAAAAGTTTTTATATTTGAAGAAACACCTCAACTACTGTCTGACTTAGAGAGTTTAAGTCAGTGCAAAAGATAATTATTTAGTCAAATTATATTAGTCAAAGGATGGGATGGTATGACAACTCAAAAAATCAAATCTAAACCAACAAATAAAAAAGTAAAAAGAGAAAAAATTACATATATCAAAAACTTAGAAGCGAGTTATATAGTCAGGGCATTGATTGAAAATCAAGAATATAAAGTTCCAGATATTGCATTTTCAAAGTTATATTCGTGCAGTCTGGCTGATAATATGGATTTACTTAAAATAGAAAAAATAAACAACCGAGAAATCAGAATACCTGAGAGTTATATGGATGCAAACCAACACACTGATGCATTAATCAATATTACTTTTGATAAAAGCATTAAAGATGAAAATGGTAAAAAAATATATACAACAAAACAAACTAGAGAATATTTATATAAAAATGGCTTTACTATTGATAATGTTGATTATGTTTTTTATAAGCGTTCAAGTAGTAAAGCCAGAGAAGGATCAGCCCTATTCATCAAAAAGAAATTACATAAAAAAATGATGAATTGGTCAAGATTGGGAATTGACTTTATTCAAGATGAAGAAGTTGATATAACTTCACTTATGGCTTATGAGAGTTTGACTTTGAGCAGTATTGAGAAAGTAGTAGGTATTAGACCACATGAGATACTCCTAATTGACGATTGTCAAACTCAATACAAGTCAATTGCAAGTGTAACAGAGTTAGATAATGATAATAAGATTAAAACTGAGACAAAAGAGATTACAGGGGAGAGTGATATTTGGGATGGTCAATCCTTGGCTTGTGAGAGTTTGTTTCGGGGTAATAAACAAAATAAGTCAATGATGCTATTGAGAAACCAATTTTTCAAGTCGGCTGCTTTCTCAACCAACATCAAACAATTTTTTGCAGATAATGGAATTGAAAAAGTTACTGATATGTTTGGAAAAGAAATGACTGCAGATAAGATAAAATTGATAACAACACCAAACTCATTGAAATTCCTAAAATTTGCATATAAATTCAACTCAAAAGAAGAATGTTACAAACACTGGCTTAAACACTCAGAAAATGCATTTGGCATCTGCAAGAGCGAAAAAGAAAGCAGATATGGTCAATATCAATCATTGAGTTATCAGATGATAAATTCAATGCCATTTTCAAGAGAAGACATTGCAAAACTAATGGAAGAAGAAGTTGAATATATTAATTTACTTAAAAATGATTTATCAGTGTTTAGGCATCATATAAGAATAAATGATTTAAGCCCTGCAAGAGATTTAATTTATAATATACTTGCGATAAACTCTGAAATTTCAAAAACACCGATGTTTAAAAGTTTCAAAAACAAGACAGTTCAGGATTATATAGATAAAGTCAGACAAGGCAAAATCAAAATACCTAATGCAGATTATGCAGTGATGATAGGTAATCCTTATGAGATGTTACTTGGTGCAATTGGCAAACAGCCAAAACAGTCACTACACAAGGGTAAACAAGTCTATTGTCCAATGTTCAAAGATGGTGAAGAGTTAGTATTGATGCGAAATCCTCATATTTGCTCGGGTAATGTTATGACAGCCCAAAATAAATATCATGATGAGTTTAAATACTTTAACTTGTCTGATAACACTGTAATTATCAATGCATTTGATAATGACGCTCTGGAACGTCTACAAGGGGCTGATTATGATAGTGACACTGCATTGATTAGTAATAATCCTTTACTACTACAAAAAGCAAAGGAGTGCGAAGTTTACCCAACACCTGTCAATGCCATAAAGGCAGTAAAAACAAGAAGATATTACAATGCAGGGCAGATGGCTGAAGTGGATCATTTGATTAGTCAAAATTTGATTGGTCATATAGTCAATCAATCTCAGATACACAATAGCAACTACTGGGATATTTACAATCAAAAAGGCAATAACAATGCAGATGTATTAGATGATATATATTCGAAAGTATCAATGTTATCCTCTTTAAGCCAGATTGAGATTGACAAAGCGAAAAAGTTCATTGACAAAGAAACTTTGAATATCAATAAGGTACTCGATAATATCAAAAAATCTAAATACCTTAAAAAATTCAAGTATAAAATTAAAATTGATAAAGTGAAAACAATTATAGACAAGGGAATTTTGAATATCAATAAAATACTTAATAATATCAAACAATCTGAAAACCTTAAAATATTCGATGTTTTTGTCAAGTAAAAATTACCCCACATAATACTTGAAAAGTACCCCACTTTGATGCAAAAAAATATTAATTTAAAGTTTCGGCTTTAAGAA
>NZ_JBNPXS010000022.1:0-50436 GCF_050433185.1 Desulfitispora alkaliphila | reverse complement strand
CCAACTCTGTAAGTTGTTGATAAAAATTTTTACTGAAAATTGGCCTAAATAGTTGATGAAATGTGGAATTTATGATATCCTTGCCTTGCATTTGTATCTCCTTTATATTAGGGATTTGGGCAAGGACTACCCTTATCTCTATTATAAAGGATTTTTTTTGTGTTAGGCAGGTGTTTCCTCAATATTTTCAAGCTTTAGGTATTGACAAAGTTAGTTTTATTGTTTTGCAACGCTAGTGATATAAAATAAAAAATTGCCTAGTGTAAGTTTCTACAAATATTGTGAATGTATATTTTCCCTCTTTTTTTGCTCTCATAGGTGATAACGGTTGCATAATTGTCGGTAATAACTTCTCCGCACTTCAAGCACAATTGTTCTTCTTCCAAATATTCATTTTCGATATAATTAATTTCTTGGTAACCCCATTTTTGATAACTTTTCCAACAAGTTTTGCAATGTTTCTCTCTATTATCTTTGTCTGCATATACCCATTTGAGCAAATGATGTAAGCCATAGGCATACTTAGTGTGCTTCAAGTATTTTTCTGGTAAACCAAGGGATATAACGTGTTCTCTAAAGGAAACACTCAACTTCTCCTGCAAGGGTCCAGTTATCTTTCCAGTTTTCCAATTAAAGTTGTTGTCCGATAGCCATTCCCTCAATTGTTCAAATATATAGCTTGGACAAACTTCAATTACCTCTTCTCGCTCCACTTGCCAATCTTCTAGAACCCTCTTGCAAATCTTAATTATATATTTTTGATACTCTTTTTTCTGATACAGTTTATTACTTTGATAATATCTAATGGGAATTGTATCAAATTCGTATTTCCCCGTTTTATGACAGTATAAACCTATAGCTGTTTCTCCGATTAAACTCCCACTACCTGCATCATCAATTTGTATCATCCCAATCACCTCTAATGGCTTATAAATTCCCCATAACTGCTTGTGCAATGGAAACTGAGTGGGTATTAATTCTCAATAAATTATTTATTAAATCAAGGTGAATAGAACTTAAGTCAGCATTAGGGTTTTCACATCCCCTTTGCCTGATAAAGTGATTAAAGCGCAGACTTTTTTCTAACCTCTGTACTTTTGGGTTTGATTTAATAACCTGACTTGCCAATTCCACATCATCGTCAATAATACTCTTTAATGCGTCCTGATAATTCTTCGTGATATCATCTATCATTAAGTTTAGTTCTTCGTGTACTTCAGGTGACAGAAAAACTCCTTTACTGGACATTTTAGTTGTGAGCTTAGTAGTGTCGATAATTATGTCTCCTATATGTTCTAAGTCATTAGAGATATATAGAAGTTTAACTTCTCGCTCAGACTGGCTTGCAGAAAGATTTCTCTGGGTTACGCTGGTAAGGTAAGTGCTTATTTCCCTATGCAAAAAGTCAACCTTTCTTTCAATATCGCTAATATCCCTTACTATTTCTATATTCCTAGTCTTTATCAAGGGAGGTATATTAGCTATTTGTCTTTCTACTAGTTTACCCATATGTATTATTTCG
Organism: Desulfitispora alkaliphila; assembly: GCF_050433185.1. NCBI lineage: Bacteria > Bacillati > Bacillota > Desulfitisporia > Desulfitisporales > Desulfitisporaceae > Desulfitispora > Desulfitispora alkaliphila. The sequence continues at coordinate 48,914 of NZ_JBNPXS010000022.1, read as the reverse complement.
CTTTTTGCCATATCTAATGCTAAATCTGGAACCTCTAGAACTCTTCTATCTAGATATTTAGCTACATCTTCTTCCTCTTCATCTTTAGGCATTAATTTGTTGATTAAATTAGCAAATACTTTTGTAAAGGGCAACAGCACAAGTGCCGTTATAATATTAAAAAAGGTGTGAGCGTTTGCAATTTGCCTAGCTATGTCACCGGATAAGGTAGTCATGTAATCGCTAAAGGGCAGAAGAAATGGCATAAATAATATAACTCCTATAACTCGAAACAATACCTGAACCACTGCAACCTTTTTCGCTTCCATATTTGAAGCCAGACTAGAAATCAAGGCAGTACTCGTAGTACCTATATTGGCACCAAAAACAATAGGTAATGCTGCCTCTAAGGAAATAACACCTTGCAAAGCCAAGTTCATAGCTATGGCGATAACAGCTGCACTACTCTGAATGACAGCAGTAAGTAGTGTAGCAACTATTAACATCAGAATTGGCCTTTCGTCTAGAGCGATTAAAATATTAATAAAACCTTCGTAATTACGCAAGGGTAGTAACGCATCAGACATTACAGCCATTCCGTAAAATAAAAAACCGAATCCTAAAACAGCTTGCCCAATATTTTTAGCTCTATCGCTGCGTCCAAAAATTCTAGCGATAGCTCCAGCCCCTACAAAGAAAAGTGCATAATCGGTGACCTTAAATGCTATTAACTGAACTGTAAAAGTTGTCCCAATTGCTGCTCCCAAAACAACACCTAGAGCTCCATTCATACTCAATAATTTAGCACTTACGAAGCTTACAAGTAAAACTGCTGTTGCACTACTGCTTTGTAGCAATACTGTTATGACAATACCTGTTATCAATGCTGTAAAACGATTGTCTGTAAGCTTGGCCATTACAATTTGCATTTTGCTTGCTGCTTCTTTTTGTAAGCCTTCACTAGTTAAGTGAGTACCATAGATAAAAAGCCCTAAACCTCCAAAAAGAGTTATTAAAATAAAAGTTAACTCCATTTTCATCTCCTACCTTATTTCTTAAAGGGTCTCCTCTCACCGCTCAATTGATATATAGTCATTTCTGCAATGTTTACAGCATGATCCCCTATTCTTTCTAAATACCGTGCAACTAGAATAAAACAACTAGCCTGCTCAACGTAATTAGCATTTGCCTTCATATAGTCTATCAATTCCTGATAGAGTTTGTGAAAAAGTCTATCTACTTGATCGTCTTTTTTATTAATAGTTAACGCTAGCTCTATATTATTATGCAAATAAGAATCCAAGCTTTCCTCAAGCATTTCTCTAGTCAATTCTGCCATCTTGGGAATATCTATTAAAGGCTTAAAGTAAGCACCGCTATCAGCTAATTTAATTGCAGTTTTTGCCACATTTACTGCTAGATCTCCTATTCGCTCTAAATCTTTTGTTATTCTCATAACTGCTGCTAATACTCTTAAATCTTCATCTAGAGGTTGCTGTAAGGATATTAATTCCAGCGCTCTCATTTCGATTTCGTAATCTTGATCGTCTATTTCATTTTCCAATTGGATAATCTGGTTTGCTTTGTCCTTATCCTGTTCTAAAAGCGCTTCTAGAGCTAACTTCAGTAGTTTGCTAACCTCACTTCCCATGCTGCAAATATCCTTTTGAAGATTTAGAATAGCTTTTTCATAGGTGTTTAACGGCCTCTCCATTAGTATACACCTCATTTTTTATAAGGCTTTTTAGAAAAAAAGCAGAGCATATTGCTCTGCTATTAGATTCCTTTTTTATTATCGTACTTAAAGACTTTATTTTCCCATGTTCTAATAGTAACATATTCATCCCCTTGTGAAATCATGTATTCAGGTAACATAGGTGTCTTGCCATTTCCCGATGGAGCATTAATGATATATGTAGGAATAGCTAATCCACTGGTATATCCCCTTAGGTTTTCCATAATTTCCAAACCCTCTTCTACAGTTGTCCAGAAGTGCTTAGTACCTATAACTGCTTTTGCATGGAAGATATAGTATGGTCTTATCCTCACTTTTAACAATTCGTGATTTAGCTTTTTCATCACATGGGCATTGTTGTTTACTCCGTTTAACAGTACCGCTTGATTACCCAGTTGTAAGCCAGCTTTGGTCAATTTATCAGTAGCTTCTAACACTTCTTTAGTAATCTCTGCAGGATGGTTAAACTGAGTATTTAGATAAACTGGGTGGTGCTTTTCTAGAATTTCACAAAGCTCAGGCGTAATTCTTTGAGGTACCGTTACTAGTGTTCTTGTTCCCAGCCTTTTAATCTCCACATGAGGAATATTGTCTAGCTCTGTCAAAATCCAGTCTAAGTTTGCGTCTGATAACATTAAGGCATCCCCGCCTGTTAACAGCACATCCCTTATTTCAGGATTTTGTCGCACATACTCTAATGCTTCCTCTAATTTTTCCTTTGGAGTCATTACGTCTGTTTCACCAATATTTCTTCTGCGCTGACAGTGCCTACAGTACATGGCACATTGATTTGTCACATTAATAATTAATCGATCAGGATACCTGCGCGTAATTGAAGGAGCTGGTGAAGTAAATTCCTCACCCATAGGGTCAGCTTTACCTACTACATCACCCATTTCATGAATACATGGGATTGTCATTTTTTTAACAGGACAATCTGGGTCTTCAGGATCTATTGTGGTTAGATAGTATGGTGAAACAGCCCATCTATATTCTTTTCCCACCTTCTCTATCTCTTCAAATTCTTGGTCAGATAGCTTTATAAATTTAGATAAGGTCTTGGCATCAGTTATTCTATTTTTCATCTGCCATTTCCAGTCTTTCCAGTCATCCTCTGTTGCACTGAAGTGCTCTAGAAGTTTTTGCTTCATTTGCTGAATTCTTTGATCATTTTTAAATCCTGTTGGAATAGTCTTAGAAGCTTCTAAATAATCTTCAATTCTACTTTTTAGTTCATCTGCCCTCTCTAAGGCAATTTCCCTTTTGTCTTCAACTGTTAACTCATTACTACTCAAAGTTATTCCCTCCTCATATATAACACAACAACTGTGACAGTTACATAAATTATATCACTTGCACCCACATTTTTCTAGGAAAAATTACTATGGGCTACTTGGGTGACTAATCTTATTTTGCCTTCAGACTAGAACTGTTATGCAAAATGTTATGTGACATAAGTCATAGTATTCAATGTGATTTTTCTGTATTTTAGAAACATATAACAAAATGGGGATGATAAAATGAAAACTAATTTAACTCTAATTCGGAACATTATTCAAATAGCTTTTGCGTTATTTTTACTCTATCTTGGTGTACAGTTTTACTTTTTTGTACTACACTTTGAAACAGGTGGTTCAACCCCATTGGTGCAACGCCCCCCTGGAGTTGAAGGGTTTCTTCCTATAAGTGCCTTAATGAGCTTTAAATTGTTTGTAACTACTGGTTTTATAGATCCTATTCATCCTGCTGCATTATTCATTTTTATTGCAATTTTAGTAACATCATTTTTTTTCAAAAAGGGGTTTTGTAGCTGGCTCTGCCCAATAGGTACCATATCTGAGGGCTGTAATAGGTTAGGTATTATGTTATTTGGCAGGACATTTAAAATACCTAAATTGTTAGATTACCCTTTGATGTCTTTAAAATATCTTATGCTTGGCTTTTTTGTTTTTGTTATTTTTTTTCAAATGAATAATTTTATAATATACGCATTTCTTAATGGCAACTACAACAAAATTGCAGATGTTAAAATGTTGTATTTCTTCACTAATCTAAGCTTAACTGCTGCCATAGTACTATCAATTTTGTTTTTATTGTCTATCCTTTTTCAAAACTTTTGGTGCCGCTATCTCTGCCCCTACGGTGCTTTACTAGGAGTTATCAGCGTTTTTAGCCCTACTAAAGTGACTCGCAATGAGAGCTCTTGTATAAATTGCGGGGCTTGTGACCGAGCTTGTGGCAATAGGGTTAATGTGAGTTCTTGCCAGGATGTGTCCTCTGTAGAATGTACCGGTTGTTTATCATGTATTGAGGCATGTCCTAAAGAAGATGCCTTAAAGCTAAAATTCATAGGAATAAAAGCCTTTTCCCCGAAAGTCTATACTGTGGGACTGCTAATTGTTTTCTTTGGCATTATTCTCTTTGCTAAAGCCACAGGTAATTGGGAAACTAATATAACTTATGAAGAATATATGTGGCTTATTGAACATGCTGATTACTTTAATCACTGATAACCACACATAATGAAGTGCCCCTCGTCTACTTGACAAGGGGCTCCTTTTATTATTAATTAAACAGTGTAGTTCGGTGCTTCTTTAGTAATTGTTACATCATGAGGATGACTTTCGCGAAGACCCGCACCTGTGATTTTAATAAACTGTCCATTATCTTGAAGATCTTTAATAGTTGCTGTACCACAATAGCCCATACCAGACTTTAGCCCGCCTAATAGTTGGTAAATAGTATCACTCAGCGGTCCTTTGTAGGGAACTCGACCTTCAATTCCTTCAGGCACAAACTTTTTAGTTTCTGACTGGAAATATCTATCTTTACTTCCCGCTTTCATGGCGCCAATTGAACCCATACCTCTGTATACCTTGTAACTTCTCCCCTGATAGATTTCTAATTCACCAGGACTTTCTTCAGTACCAGCCAAAAGACTACCTACCATTACCGCTGCTCCACCAGCTGCAATAGACTTAGTAATATCTCCTGAGTACTTAATACCTCCATCGGCAATTACAGGCACTCCAAATTTCTTAGCTTCTTGAGCGCATTCATATACAGCAGTTACTTGAGGCACACCTATACCAGCAACCACTCTAGTAGTACAGATAGATCCCGGTCCAATTCCAACTTTCACTATGTCTGCTCCCGCTTCAATTAAGGCTCTAGTAGCTTCCGGAGTAGCTACGTTTCCAGCCATAATATCTACGTTGGGGAAATGTTCCTTTATTCTCTTCACCATATCAAGCACACCTTTAGAATGTCCATGGGCAGTATCTACAGTTATCAGGTCAACCCCACTCTTTACTAGAGCCGACACCCTATCTAGAGTATCCCCTGTTACCCCCACTGCAGCGCCAGCCAATAGCCTGCCTCTGCTATCCTTTGCCGAGTTAGGATACTGTTTTGCTTTCTCTATATCTTTAATTGTAATCAAACCAGCTAAGTTACCTTCTTCATCTACCAAAGGAAGTTTTTCTATCTTATGTTCTTGCAACAACTCTTTTGCCTGTTCTAAAGTGGTTCCCACCGGAGCAGTAACAAGGTCTTCCTTGGTCATAACACTTTTAATCTCCTTAGTGTAATCCATTTCAAACCTTAAATCTCTATTGGTTAGTATACCAACCAATTTTTTGTCCACTGTTATAGGTACTCCAGAAATTCGATATCGCCCCATTAAGTCTAATGCATCATTAATACTATGTTCAGGGGATAAATAAATGGGATCGGTAATAACACCATGTTCTGAGCGCTTAACCTTGTCCACTTCCAAGGCTTGCTCTTCAATAGTCATGTTTTTGTGGATTATGCCTAGTCCACCTTCTCGAGCTATGGCAATAGCCATTCTAGCATCTGTTACAGTATCCATACCAGCACTCATGATAGGAATATTAAGTTTAAGATTTTCCGTCAATTCCGTTTTCGTACTTGTTGTGTGTGGTAATACTTCAGAATATGCCGGTACTAACAGTACATCATCAAATGTCAATCCAGTTTTTACAAATTTGTCAGACATTTTTCATCATCACTCCCCATAATTTTTTTAAAATTTATTTTATCACATATGTATACTTTATACTACCTATATCTAAATTATTTTATAAATATCTGAACCCTTCCTGTAGCATGCCAGTATCTAAGCCGATTTAAAAGCACCCGCTTCATCCATGACCTTGTTGCTGGGATAAGGCATGCAAAACCAAATACATCCGTGAGTAGTCCAGGGGTTAATAATACAACTCCACCTATTAGTATAAACAAACCGTCTAGTAATTGATCTCCCGGCATCTCCCCTCTCGCCATAGCCATTTGAATGTTTCGCACTGCTAAAAATCCTTGAGCTTTAGTTAATAATACACCGAAAGTTCCTGTCAAAAAAATGAGACCAATTGTGTAGAGGGTTCCAATTATTTTACCCAGTTCTATCAAAAGCAATAACTCTACCAAAGGGATACCGATAAATATAATTAAAAGTTTCCCGAACATTGCTAAGCCTCCTCATATAATCAGTAGAATTATTTTATCATTAGTTTGTATTTAGAGCAAATTAAAAACAGCCTTTGTAGGCTGTTAACTTAAAGCTGATATAATCTATTTCTTATGGGCATCCGCTTCCCCAGGTCATTAAATATTTTTATGTAAAACGAGTCTGTGTAAAAATAGCTGCGCCTGACCACATGAAATTCTAAACGCCCTGTTTTGGTTCTACCGATTGCAGTTACTCTTATGGTTCTGTACTTTAAATCCATGATATCAAAATTCAGCCCTACAAAGACAATGCTTTTACTAAAGTCTATTTCCCCTAATTCATCTATATTAACATTTCTGTGTGCTACAATTCTCCTCAATTCCTGCTGATTTAGCGCAACCTCTACAGTAGGTCTACTATTATAAGCAGATATGTCATTTAAAACTAAAACCCTACTGGGTATAAGGGTTAGATAAGTGACTAGCGGATACTCTAACACACTATACAAAACTTCCCTGGATATGGTCATGTAGGCACCCCTTCCCTAGTTCTAATTTAGTATATGTTCTTTTTAAGGAAAGGGTGAATTAGCTACCCCAAATGATTGCTGTCATTTAAGGTTACTACAACGGGGCATTGATCAAAAATATGAAAAATATTAATAGCTGTGTTATCCTGCTTAAAATTCCAGATCTTAGTGAGACTTATATCCAGTAGACCACAAATAATTGTTCTAATTGTGCCACCGTGGGATACTACTGCTATCCTCTTGCCCTTGTTGTCCTCTAGAATCTTTCCAACAAAATCACTAGATCTCTGCCTTAGATCAGTAAATTTTTCTCCACCTGGAATCAATAAATTCACTGGATCGCGGTACCACCTTTCTACCAAATCCCCATACTCATTCTGGATTTCAGTAAAGGTCTTGCCCTCCCATTCTCCAAAGTTCAATTCCCGCAAATCTGAGTTAACTATAACTTCTGCACCTGTTTCTAATCCAATTTGTTTGGCTGTATCATGGGCACGCACTAAATCACTTGAATAAACAATATCTACACCCTGTTCTTTCAATCTCTTTGCCACTAATTGGGTTTGTTCTCTCCCCACATCACTTAGTCCTACATCAGTATGTCCTTGATATCTTTGGGCTATATTCCATTCAGTTTCTCCATGCCTAATTAAATACAACTCAGTTTTACTTGATTCCACTATTAATCACCTCATTTAAAGCTGTTAACAACTTATTATTTTCTTCTCTCTTTTTAACGGCAAAGCGCAAAAAATTATCGTCTAAGCCAATAAAGTTATCACATACCCGAGCCATAATCCTATAATTAGCCAGACTTGTAGCTACTGTATGTGCACTGTGACCAGAAACCCTAACATCCACTAATATAAAATTAGCAGATGGCTTAAATGGCTTAAAACCAGTTATCTTTTTAAGTCCGTCATAAACAAACTGCTTCTCCTTTTCAATGAAACTTCGGGTTTCAGCCACAACACGGCTATTGCTTAGGCAGTAAACACCTGCTCTTTGAGCAAAATAATTTATATGCCATGGAGGCCTAAACTCTTCTAGCCTTTTAACCAGATTACTGTTTGCTACGGCAACCCCCAACCTCAACCCAGGTATGGAAAACATTTTTGTCAAGGACTTGAGAATAATTAAATTATCATCATCTTGTTTAAAAAGGTTTAAAGCAGTGTTTCTATCCTCTTCCCTTGTAAAGTCCAAGAAAGATTCATCCAAAACTAGTACTACCTTATTTTTTTTGCATTGTCGATAAAGCTCTTTTATGGTCTCTATAGGATGAGTGTTACCTGTAGGATTATTGGGGTTACATAGAAATAACATCTCATAACTATTTAAAACAGAGCCTATTTCCTGTAAACTCAACTGCCAGTCATCGTCCCCTTTGAGTATTAAATTGTCAGGTTCAACTCCGATGGTTTTACATGCTTTTTCATATTCTGAAAATGTGGGCTGGACAATTAGTACCTTTTTAGGTCTTAACCGCTGCACTATTGTATAAATCAAATCCACAGCTCCATTACCCGCAATAATATTCTCCCAATGGGTTTGATAAAGTTCAGCAGCCATAGCTTTTAGTTCAGTACAATCCGGGTCTGGGTAGTGCTTTATGTTTTCAAAGCTATTTATAATCTCCTCCTTTAACCCTGCAGGATACTTTAAAGGGTTTATATTGGCACTAAAATCAATTACTTCCTGTTCATGGTACCCATGCTTTTTTGCAAAGTTATATATATTGCCTCCATGGGGTGCAGTTTTTTCAAATCCCATACAGTTCAACTCCCTTTTCAACTTGGGGCGCTTTTATAATTTTTGTGCCTCCACAAGTCATTTCAAGTTCTATAACTTTTTCTGCTTGGGGAAAGTATTCTTTCAACGCTTTTACAGCATTACTCAGAGAAATTGCTTCTGGTGGAAACAAGAGACCTACCGCAGTTCCACTGTGAGCAACAGTCACCCCCACCGCCCCCAGTTTATAACCATAAGACAGAAGGTCGTCTAGATAGTGTTTATTTATGATTGTCTGATGAGCGTAGGCACTGATAGTGGCTCCTCTGCCAATAAGGGAGGCATTCCCCTCCCGAATCCCTCTGCTAATTAACTCTACGCTTTTTGCAACCTGTTCTTCTTTTTCCCCGTTCAATTTTTCTAAATCACTGCGTTTGTTAAATTTTTGTGTATTGACAACCCCTGGAAAATCTAAGGCAATTAGTTTTAACTGTGGGTTCGCTCCTAAATGTCTAACTTTATTCCCTTTTATATGGTTAAAGGCTGTTATCTGAGAGAATACTGAGCTGTCTGTGGGTTCAATTGAGATTGCAATTTTGGCTATCTGAGCTTCAGTTAACTTTCTTCTGCAAACCAAGGCTACTGCTTGACAGGTTGCAGCTATATCTGCGGTACTGCTTGCCCATCCCTTACCCAAGGGCAAACTGCTGGAAATCTTAACATCTAAACCCATACCCGAATACCCTAACAGCCTTAGGGTATTTTCTGCTGCCAAAAGTGTCTTTTTCCTGCCCTTTGGAAACACGGTTATTCCATTCCTGCCAGTAGATGCAACTGTTACAGTGGAGTAAAGATTTACTGGGCAACTTACTAAGATATCATCCCCCCTTAACACTCCTTGAACCAACTCTCCACAAGTTCCCGGCGACCTTACCACGACTTCCATTAAATCACCCTAATCAAAATATAAAAAAATAATAAAAATAAGACCTCTGTCAACTCACACACTGCACCGTAGGTATCTCCTGTCAAACCAGATAGCTTTTTGCTAATTTTAAAGTTCATAATAAGAACTGCCACCATTGTAATGGCAAATAAAATTATCCCCACTGTATTCAGTACAGCATAGGTCAATACTAATGTAAAAATTGTAGTAACCAAAAGTACTATGTTTTTATTGCCTCCAACAAAAAGTTTTCCTAAACCCTGATTTCTGGCATAGGGCCAACATAGCATAGAAACTACTATGCCGTATCTAGCAATTAAAGGCATTAATAGCACTGCCACAGGCAAGTATACAATTGGCATTGAGGCAATTAAAGAAAATTTTACTATTAATAGGGGGATTACAGCAGTTACGCTGTGAGCACCTACCCTACTATCTTTCATTATTTCTAAGATTTTTTCCCTTTCTCGGCCCGATAGTACTCCATCCATTGTATCCATAAAGCCATCCAAATGCAGGCCACCAGTAATATATATGCTTAGGACTATAAAGAGAGACGCCACTACTAATTGATCAATATAAGCCCCTGTTATTGTAACGTATCCATAAAAAATGACTCCAATAATTAATCCAACTAGAGGGAAATATAGAATGCTTTTAGCGAAAGAGTGCTTATTTGGATCAAAGTTAATATTTCCCAACTGGATTCTAGTTAAAAACTGAAGTGCCAATAAAAAATTTATCATGGCTACCTAATCCTTTCGCTATATTGGAGGCAGTTATTTACAAAATTCTCCGCCCAAGGAATACTATTGGACCAATGCAAGTGCATGTAAGAAGCAAGCAGCTTTTTTCTAGCATAGCCCTCTCTTGATACTTTTCCTGTCCTAATATTCTTAAGCTCATAGGCCCAAGGATATGCCTGGGGAACATTTTTTAATTGTGAGTAGTGAAACTCGTGTCCAACAACAGTTGTACCCACTTGGCCAATGATTGTACTTTCTAAGGTCTGACCTTGTCTATACCCCATAGCACAGAGCTTGTTCTTCATTTCTGCAGAACATGGAATAATCCCTACCATTTCAAAGAAATTGCTCTCAAAATCTTCGATTCCATGCATTAAATACAAATAGCCTCCACACTCAGCGTATATAGGCATTTCCTGTTCATAAGCTTTTTTGATGGAGTCTTTCATCTTCTGATTACTTGCTAACTGAGGTAAGAATAGTTCAGGAAATCCTCCTCCAATGATTAGACCCTCAACACCATCGGGCAGTTTTTCACCTCTTAAAGGACTAAAATATGTTATCTCCGCGCCCATATCAGCTAATTTACTTATGCCGTCCCAGTAATAAAAGTGAAAAGCTTCATCCAGTGCTACGGCAATTTTAACTTGTTTCGCTTTTTGTATTGGTCTGCAATTTTTCGAGTTAAGCTCACCCGACCTTTTCTCAGCCACTTTTTTAAGCCCGAGCAAATCCATGCTATTCTCCACCGTTTTGCTAATTAAGTTGAGTTTTTCCTTCTTTTGGACCTTAAACTGCTCTCCAACTTGAGGTACAAGCCCTAGGTGCCTTTCTGGCAGCTTAAAATTCTCATTCCTATAGATGCAACCTAGTACAGGAATATCTACTGTTCCCAGTGCTTCCTTAACTAAATCAAAATGGCGTTCACTGCCCACATTGTTCAGAATGACTCCCAATAGATCTAGATTTTTGTCAAATTGAGAAAATCCAAATGCTATAGCAGCAGCACTTCTAGCCATGGCTTTTACATCTAAAACTAAAACAACAGGAGCCTGTAATAGCTTTGCTATTTGAGCTGTGCTACCAGTATCATCTGCACCAAAGCGACCATCAAACAAGCCCATTACCCCTTCTATTATAGCTAAGTCTTTTCCCTTACTGTTATTTATAAAGGTCTCTACTACCGTATCTTTATCCATAAGAACCGTATCTAAATTGATTGACTTGTTGCCTGTTGCACTTGTATGGTACGTGGGGTCAATATAATCGGGACCAACTTTAAATGGCTGAACATCTATGCCCAGCCTTGAATATGCACTCATTAATCCCGTTGCAATTGTGGTTTTGCCAACACCGCTGTTAGTACCAGCAATGACTAGTTTGGGGATATTCATATGAAACACCCTCCTCAAATCAGAATGTGTATTAATAGGGCTACGGTGATTGTAAATAGAATGGATGTTAGCTTCATTAAATCAACTGTAGACTTGATGTGACCTTCATTTATTTGTTTTAAAGCTTCTCCCATATATGCCCTAAAGGAAACTTGGCCATGATAGCTATTGTATCCCCCCAATCTAATATTCAAAGCACCTGCCGCTAAAGATTCGGGTATTCCTCCATTTGGGCTGGGGTGTTTTCCAGCGTATTGCCACATACAGCGCCAGCTGCTTCTCACATCAAACCTGAGGATAAATGCAGCTAAAATCATAAATACACTGCATATTCTTGCTGGAATGTAATTGACCACATCATCTACTCTTGCTGCTATCATCCCAAAGTTTTTGTATTTATGGTTTTTATATCCTACCATTGAATCCAATGTGTTTACAGCCTTATAAGCCATTGCCAGTGGCGGACCTCCCAGGAAGGCATAAAATATAGGCGCTATTACTCCATCCACCGTATTTTCAGCTACTGTTTCAATTGCCCCTCGAGAAACCTCTTCCTGAGATAATTTTTCAGTATCTCGGCTAACAACCATACTCAAAAGCTTCCTAGCAGCTTCCAGCTCCCCATCTTTCAGCTTATAGTAAAGCTCCATGCCAGCTTGACTTAAACTCTTTATAGCTATTGTTGTAGCTATTATCCATATGGAAATAACAGTACCTAGAATAAAAGATATATTATAGCTTACCAATACAAGCACCCAAGTGACCATATAGACAAATCCTACAACAATTACAGTCAAAACACCTCCCAGGAAAATTTGCACCCTTTCCCCATACCTTTCATGTTGAAACTTTGCTTCAATCAGATTAATCAACCTGCCTATGTATACTACAGGGTGCGTTATGGCCCTGGGGTCACCTACAATTAAATCCACAATAACTGCTACCAATACTAGTATGCTAATAGAAACTACTGTTTCCATTTACTTTTGCTCCATAATTTCATATAACTTTTTTAGTTGGACGCTGCTACGCACGTGTTTAGCTAAATTCTCGTAAGCTTTTTCTTGATTCACCTTGCTAATAGGTCTGGTGTTTAAGGGCTTCCACCCCTTTTGCTGGCGTAAATTGTTTAGAACCTTATGGCGCAGTTGGTCATTATCAAATATTCCGTGAATATAAGTTCCTACAACATTTCCCTGGGCATTTACAGCTCCATCCTTTATTTCAACGCTCTTCCCTGAACGCTCAGTTATTTTAACTACTGCTGCACCGTTCCCTACAGAACTTGTGTTTCCCATATGGATTTCGTAACCCTCTATGTTCATTCCCTGACAGCCAGATAAAAGGGCTGCCCCTGAGTCATCCATCAACTCTCCTTTAACTTGACAAGTAGTTTTCTCAGGTGCAAACACCGTGGAAATATCTAGCAAGTTCAGTCCATCAATATTTCCCCTCTTTCCCTCAGCCCCAATTGCATCTGTCAGTTTACACCCCAGCATTTGATACCCGCCGCATATCCCCCAAACAAAACCTCCACTGTTGGTAAAACCTCTGATTGCATCGGCTAGCCCCGATTTTTCAAGAAACTTCATATCTTCAATAGAGTTTTTGCTTCCAGGAATTATACACAGATCAGGGTCCCCTAGTTCCTCCCTAGTACGGATATATTGCAATTGCACGTCAGGCTCTAGGGCAAAACAGTCAAAGTCCGTAAAATTAGATAGTTTTGGTAGGCCAATAACTGCAACCTGAAGGAAGTCATCCCTCTTATTAGTGCTTTTATTTAGGTTTTCCCTTTGCAGGCACACAGAGTCCTCTTCCGGGACTTGAATATCACTAATATATGGTACTACACCTAAAACGGGAATACCGGTTTTCTCCTCTAAAAAGTCCAAAGCTGGTTCTAACAGTTTTACATCACCGCGAAATTTATTAATAATTATCCCTTTTATCATCTGTCTTTCCCAATTATCAAGTAGTTCTAACGTCCCCACAACTGCAGCTAATGCTCCACCTCTATCTATATCAGCAACTAGAATCACAGGTGCTGAAGCGTACTTAGCCATTCTCATGTTGACTATGTCTCTGTCTTTAAGGTTTACCTCAGCAGGACTTCCTGCCCCTTCTAGAACCACAATCGAATGGTTATCCGCTAGCCAATCGTAACACTCCTCTATGGCATCTACAGCTGACATGTTCAAGTCCTTGTGATATTTAAAGGCACTGTAGTTTCCAATAGCCTTTCCCTTGACTATTACCTGAGATGCGGCGTTCCCAGTGGGCTTCAATAATACTGGGTTCATCCTCACATCTGGCTCCACCCCAGCAGCTTCAGCTTGAACCACCTGGGCCCTGCCCATCTCCCCTCCATCCTTTGTCACATATGAATTGAGGGCCATATTTTGCGCTTTAAAGGGCGCCACTTTGTATCCGTCCTGCATAAAAATTCTACAAAAGGCCGCAGCAAGTACACTTTTGCCTACATTTGAACTTGTACCCTGAAACATTATCGACTTTGCCAAAGCCATACCTCCTTAAGCCGTTTATAGTTGGTATAAGAGAGCATTTACTGTTGCCGCAGCAACTGTGCTACCTCCTTTATAACCAGCAACAGTAATATATGGGATTTCGTATCTAGTAAGCAATTCCTTGGACTCTGCAGCACCTACAAAACCCACTGGTGTTCCGATTATCAAACTGGGCTTAATTCCATTATCTACTAACTCCAATAGTTGAAAAAGAGCTGTTGGTGCATTGCCGATTGCCACAATATTCCCATCAATCTGATTTGAAAAGTGCTTCATGGCAGTAAACGCCCTTGTTTGACCAGTTTTCTTTGCTTCAGCTACTACTTCTGGGTCATCTATACCACACAGCAACTCAACTCCATATTGGGATAACTTTTTTTTGTTAATTCCTGCTACCACCATTTTTACATCAGTAATAATCTTACATCCACTCTCTATTGCTTTCATACCAGCACTACAAGCCACTGGGTGTATCTGAACTAGCTTAACATAATCCGGGTCTCCAGTAGTGTGAACCATTCGCTTTATAACCGCCTGCTCCTGAGGGCTTCCCTTAATATTACCTACAAGCTCAAGGATAATATCCATACTCTTGCTCTCGATTTGCTTTGGGTCATTGATAAAGCTCTGCTTTACAGTCATCTTAATCTACCTCATGGATTCGATCTACAATTATATCAGCAATTCTTTGGTCTACTCCCAAGTGTTTTCCAAAGCTTATCTTCAACTGATTTTCATGTTTTTGATTTAACCTTTCAATTTTTCCTGGAATATCCCTTTGCAAGTGTATTCCCCTAAATAAAAAGAAGGGGACTACGATTGCTTTGGTAATATTACCCTTTTGGGCAATATCTGCAATTACATCCTCTAAACTAGGCTCATTTAATTCCATATAAGCCGTATACACATGTTCTGTATCCATTTTTGCTCTCACCAAGTCAACTGTTGCTTCCAAATCTTCTTTTGCCTCTTTTGCCCTACTACCGTGTCCTAACACTACGTAAGCTGTAGTCATTATAATCGCTCCTTTATAATTTTTTCTATTTCTTCAATACTCCACACTATTTCCGCTATTTCCATACCCGCTATTTTAGGCCTTTTGATTACAACTACCTGTAAACCTAAATCTATGGCAGCTTGAATTTTTTCTTTAAATCCGCCTCTTGTGCCACTCTCCTTAGTTACTATTGCATTAATATTTAACTGCTTATAGCAAGCTGCGTTAAACTCATAGGTACACGGCCCCTGCACCGCTATAATCTGCTTTGGAGTGCTACCCAGGTCCATGCATTTTTGCATCACTTGAGGGTCAGGCAATACCCTAGCATAAATATTCTCTTTTTTGATCTTAGGGTGATTAAAAAATTCCCCTAAGTTTTTACTACCCGAGGTCAATAGAAAGGGACAATTCATAGACCCTACTGCCTCTGCTGCTGCTTCAAAGTCTTCAACCCATTGCACTAAATTACTGTCCATCTCCAATTCTAGCTTTGGTCTCTCAAACCTGATGTAGTTTATCTGATTTCGCTCACATACATCAATTGCCACTTCAGTTATTTTTGCGGCGAAGGGATGAGTAGCATCTATTACAGTTTTAATATTCTTCTCCGCCACAAGGTTATCTAAGTCTGATTCATTCATTGCTCTTGAGACAATCTCAAGATTGTTACCACCAGATGCCAAGCTCCCCCCATAACTGGTTACTGTTGTGGCTACTGCCCTTTTCTTGTGCTTTTGCAGTAGCTCTAAGATAGCTCTAGCCTCGCTAGTTCCACCTAGCAACAAATTCATATATTATAACCCCTAGGGGTTATGAGCCAGTTATCCTGTTTAAAGGTTTCTTCGTTGCCTACGATGATGAGAGAAAACATATCAATTTCGCATTTTGTAAGTTCACCTAAGGTAGATAGCTCCACCCTTTCACCATCTCTACAAGCATTTTTAACTATTCCCACAGGGATTTCAGGACTTTTGTGCTCAAGTAATATCTGCTGCACCTCTTCTATTTGCCAGGTCCGCTTTTTGCTTTTAGGATTATAGATAGCCAAAATGCAGTCGCTTTCCGCAGCTGCCTTAACTCGCTTTCTAATTTTTTCCCACGGAGTTAATAGGTTGCTGAGACTAACTGTCAAATAATCGTGCATTAAAGGAGCTCCTAAAACAGCAGCTGCTGCATTAGCCGCCGTGACTCCGGGGACAACTTCCACATCAACTTCCCGTTGTCCATCTTTTTTTAACAACAACTCTAGAATTATTCCCGCCATACCATAAACTCCTGCATCTCCACTGCTTATCACTGCCACACTTTTGCCTTCAAGGGCTGCTGCTACAGCCTGTTCACTTCTATCTCTCTCTTTTGTCATACCTGTAGAAATAACTTGTTGCCCTGTTATAATCTCCTCAATGAGCTTAATGTAGGTGGTATACCCCACTATAACCTGACTCTCTCCAATGGCCTTATAGGCCTTGTAGGTCATGTGCTCTAGCCCTCCTGGCCCGATACCTACTACGGTAAGCTTTCCTCTCCTACTGCCAGTGTCACACCCTCTCTGGCAGTTTTCTTTAATATTAGTTTCACTTTGTTCCCACCCAATATTGCCGCTGGTTCGCATACACAACTCACTCCCACTTTTGCTTTTACAAAATCTGAAGCAGTTATTTTTATTTCTTCGCATACATTTTCAATTTCTTCTCGGGTAAAGCAGAGTAAATCTACCCCATATTCTGACGCTATTTGATTTAGTCCCTCCTCGTCCTCCTTTAATGAAATAGTAGCTATTGCCTTTATAGATAACTGGCTCAAATTCAGTTTATCCATCTGCTCAGTAATCAGCTCTCTTATGGTAGCAGCTGCAACACCTCGCCGACACCCTATACCCAAAACAATATTGCGCGGTCTCATAACTAGTAGATTTTCATTGGCTTGATCAAATACGCTGTTTTTATTTGTAATGACACAGCACAGCTCTTTTCCTAACTTAGTTTCTAAATACTCTTCTATATCTCTTATTTCTATATTGGTACCATTAGATTTTAAATCCTGTAATATCTTGTTTCCACTATCAATATAAACTTTTATTCCTTCTCCCTGCAGTAAAGCGCTATTAAACTTTTTTAAGCTAATGGGGTTTTCAATTTTAAGGTTGTACTTTCTAGCTATGCTGTCAAAGGCAAAGAGCCCATTTACATCTGTAGCAGTTGTAATAACAGGGTTTGCTTGCAGGTATTGAGCCAATTGCCTACATAAATCATTTGCTCCTCCTAAGTGCCCACTTAATACACTAATTACATTCTTACCCCGTTCATCCACTACTACCACAGCAGGATCTGTGTATTTATCCTTGATATGGGGGGCAAAAGTCCTAAAGACTATCCCTAGAGCTGTTACCATTATAAACCCATGGTATTTTCCATAAATTTTTGTGATTAAATTTTTTAATGAGCTATAACCAAAAAACCTCTCTTGGGGAATTTCCCATCCCCTGTCTAGCCACTGCTGATTTGTATAAAAATCCCCTTCAGGGTAGTAGTAATAAATCTTCTCCAGTAGCTCAGTACCTGTTAAGGTAACTGCAACTAGTGCAATTTTTTTCATTCTTTTTCCCTATAGCAATGACTAAACTGAGGATCATATAACTTTGAGCGCTCATATTCACTATCCAAAAAATCCCCCACCATAATCATTGCAGTTTTTGTTATCCCCGCCTTTTTAACAGCTGCGGCAATTGTCTCTAGTGTCCCAGTTACTACTCTTTCTTCGGGCCAAGACGCCTTCTCCACAACTGCTATGGGAGTAGCTTCAGGGTACTGAGTACTCAGTTGCGTTACCACGTCCTCTATCATGTGGACACTTAAAAAAATACACATACTGGCCTGATGCTTAGCTAGGGCAGTTAGTTTTTCTTTTTCAGGTACCGGTGTTCTTCCTTCAAGTCTAGTAACAATCACAGTTTGGGAAACTGACGGCAATGTAAACTCAGCCTCCACAGCAGCTGCTGCCGCTAAAAAAGAGCTAACTCCAGGCACCATCTGATACTCAATTTCTAATTCTGCCAAAGCATCCATTTGCTCTTTAATAGCCCCATAAATGCTGGGATCTCCCGTATGAATTCTGGCTACATCCATATTCTGCTTTTGAGCATCTTTATAAACGGCCACAACTTCCTCTAAAGTCATTTTAGCGCTGTTGTAAATACTAGCATCTTTAGGCGCGTATTCTAAAATCCTCTCATTTACTAAAGACCCAGCATAAATGATAATTTTGCACTTCTCTATTAGCGTCTTTCCTTTGATAGTGAGAAGCTCAGGATCACCAGGGCCAGCCCCTATAAAGTACACCTTCATACTGTTAATCCCCCTTTTTTATAATCATTAGAGACAGATAGGGTATCTCTTCCCTGGCATTCTCCAAGTCTTCAATTATTTCTTGATCCGGATGGCCACACTTACTTATTAGAATGGCCTGCTGTAATAAGTTGCGTTTTTGTAAAACGTTAATGATGTTCTTAAAGCTTGGAGCTACCTTCATCAATACTACATTATCAAACAAATTGAGTACTGACTCTAATTCACTTACGTCTTTTAGCACTGGGATTACTGCCAGCTTCTCAGACCCTTCTGCTAATGGCCACTTAGTAGCTGCTGCTGATGCAGAAAAAGCAGTAATACCAGGAATAGTCTCTATGGTCATATTAATTTCTTCTTTTTTTAAAATCCCCAATAAATAACTGTAGGTACTATACAACATGGAGTCTCCTAAGGTGATAAATGCACCTGATTTTCCACCTTGTAGCTGGTCTTTAATTCTTTGGCACCCTTGGTGCCAGTGCTTAAGCAACTCCTCTTTATTGCTGGTCATGGGAAGTAAAATATCTACAACAGGTATACCCTTTGGAATAAACTTTTGAGCTATTTGCAAGGCTATACTCTCTGCTTCAAGCTTTGACTTGGGAACAAAAACAACATCAACTTCACTTAAAACTTTTTGAGCCTTCACAGTGATTAAATCAGGGTCTCCAGGTCCCACTCCTATACCGTAAAGTTTACTATTGTTCAATTCTCTTCCTCCTTTACTGCACTTATTATATGTACAGGATTATGTGCTTTGTAGATAAAGTTATCCTTTAGTGGTTCTAGCTTTGTAATTGCTGCTAGTGTAATGTCTACTTGAAAATTACTTGCTTTCAGCTTTTCTATAGCAGTGGTAACAGTATTGAGTGTAATGGCGTTTAACACTACCCTGCCTTTAGGTTCTAGCTTTTTAGCTATCACTCCAATTATCTTGTCTAGCCTACCGCCACTGCCACCTACAAATACTATATTGGGGTTTGGCAGTTGCCTCAGTGCATCGGGAGCTTCCCCAGGAACAACCTCTACATTTTGCACCTTAAATTCTTTAATATTTTGCTTTAATACCATTAAAGCCGTTTCAGATTTTTCCACCGCATAAACCTGTCCCCTAGGTGCTAGTAAAGCTGCTTCCACTGTGAGAGATCCAGTTCCAGCCCCCACATCCCAAACAATATCCCCTGCACTTACAGCAGCTTTCCCTAAGGTTATAGCCCTTACCTCTTCTTTAGTCATGGGCACCTTACCTCTAATAAATTTACTATCAGCTATTGTCATCTATAATCACCACTACACAATTATTGTATTTAGCCGCATCTACAGCCACTTCCACAGCTTTTTTTTCTACGATTACTTCACTAGAGTAGCTTAAGTTTTCACAAACAAAAAATTTTCGCATTCCTAATCCCTGCTCCACATATACCTTAGCGATTTCTTGAGGAGTATTTTGCTTATCAGTTAGAAGGGCTACTTTTTTTTCATCTATAAATTTTTCTATAATATCTATACTCTTGCCGTGGAGACTTGTCATAATCGCATCTTGCCATAACTCTGTTATTCTAGCAAAAGCAAGCTGTACGGAGCTTATCCCCGGTATTACCTCCAGTTCTTGGCTGGAGTAATGGTTCTTTAAATATTTTAGTAGGCTGTAAAATCCCGTATCTCCCGATACTAATACTGCTATTCTCTTATCCCTATTTTGATCTATGTGATTTACAACCCGCTTTAAATCGGAATCTATCTCATGAGCATTTTTATTGTTTATACACAATTCTTGCAAATGCCGTTTGCCAGCTATTATTATTTCTGCTTTATCAATTTTCTCTTGGGCAATCTGGGTTAAATATTTTCTATCTCCAGGTCCTACCCCAATAACAGTTATTTGCTTTGCCATCCCATCCTCTCCCCTAAACTAATAGCATTTTCGCTGTACCCAATTACTTCTCCTTGAAGACTTAAAAGTATCACACCCACTTCTAACTGTTTTTTTATATATCTCTCTGCTTTAAAGCTAGCTCGTTCTGCTAATTGAAACCATATATCTTCCCTGTTTCCTTGAGCTAGTATAGATATTACTTCTTCTGCCGTATTAGAGCCTAAAACCTTCTCTGCTAACTCTAAGCCTCCTCCAGATAACATCACTTGCATTGCGATTACCTCCAAACGGGCATCTGCAATTTTATTGTGGGTCTGGAACACCCCTGCTGCTAATTTGACAATTTTACCAACGTGCCCCACTATTAGAACCCGAGATACCTCCTTTTGCGCTGCCATTTCCAACATATATCCAAAGAAATTGCTAGTTTGGACTATCCTGCCTTCATTAAGGCCTAGTTTTGTGGTGCAAAACCTATACCCTATTTTGCCAGGTGTGAATACTACCTCCTTGTACCCCTGCGCTCTTACCACGTCAATTCCCTGAACTAGAGATTCCTTAAAGGCTTCCTCAGACATGGGCTCTACAATTCCTGTAGTGCCGAGAATAGAAATTCCACCTTTAATCCCTAACTCTGGGTTCAAGGTTCTCTTAGACAATTTTTCCCCCTCAGGAACTTCAAGTTTCACTGTAACGCCGTACCCTTCAGGCAGTACTTCTCTAATTGCAACTAGAATCATCTCCATTGGAACTGGATTAATTGCAGGGTTTCCTACGGCAACCGCTAGTCCTGGTTTTGTGACTACACCAATACCTGCTCCCGCTTCGATATTAATACCCTTATCAGCTTGTACAGCAGTGGCATATATTTGAATGCCGTGGGTCACATCTAAGTCATCACCAGCATCTTTAACCACATAGCAAGTAGCGCTTTTTGGTGTAAGCTTAACCGAATTGTTTTTTAGCTGTAACCTTTGACCATTTGGTGTAACCAGGTGCACGCTGTCTACTTCCCTTTGAGCAAAGAGCATGCTCACAGCTCCCTTAGCTGCTGCCGCAGCACAGGAACCGGTAGTATAGCCTCTTTTAAGTTGTTTTCCATTTACTTGCTTGTATGTCATACTGTCATCCAGAAACATATGTTCCCCCCAAATAAAAAAACAAACTCTTCACCTACGGGGCGAAAGTTTGTCTGTTATATTACCATTCACCACCTATGCATCGTAGGTTTAGCGGTGACAACAAACAGGCAGGTATCCTGGCTCAAGTTCACAGCTATGTGCCCCTTCCCAAAGCTCTACGCTTCAGTGGGATTATGCACAAAGCTCCCTTTCACAGTGGCGTGACCGCATCGGATTTACACCGATTTCCCTATTACTCTAAAGCTTTCACTTTAGACCTGTTGCATTTTAAATTGTATTTTTCTGCATAATATATAATTTCTACTCTTACTTCTTATTTCCTTTTTATATACTGAATTTTTAAAGAATATTTCAAAAACTTTATTTTTTAATCTGTACCGGTATCCCCGCAACTACTAGATAGACTTCGTCACAAATTTCTGCTACCTTCTGATTTAACAGTCCTAAATAGTCCTGAAATTGCCTTCCACTTTTATAGGGGGATACCAAGCTCAGTCCCACTTCATCAGTTACAATCACAACGTTTATACCTTTTATTTTAAGCTCATTAATAGTACTAATGGTACTGTTTACAATAGCTTCAAGATCATCCTCAGTTATCTCACTTTCATTGACAAAAAAGTTATTCGTTAAGATATTGCTCAGATTATCTAATAAAACACTATGGTATTTTTCTAGATTTTCTAGTTTTAAAACATTACTTAAGTCCTGCTGCTCTTCAAATGTGAACCAACTGACAGGTCTCCGTTTTTGATGTAAGTTAACCCTTTTTTTCATTTCTAAGTCTTCAGCATCAACTTTCGCCGTTGCCAAATAGATTATTTCTTTGCCTGTTTTTTCTACAAGCTCCTCTGCAAATTTACTCTTCCCCGATCTTATTCCTCCAGTTATTAGAATAACTTTGCTGCTACCCATAAATCCTCCCTTTTTGCTATTCATTTACCTGTCTTTAGGAAACTCGATAAGCCTAAATTCCCTAACAGTAGTTTCTTCGTATAGCTTTTTCTTTTCCATCTCTGTCTTTTCCACTAAATTCATAAGAACTCGCCTACTAATTCGCAAGTGGTTCACCTTTTCTTCCAGTTCCCTTATTCTTCGCCTTAGATCATCACATCCACAGTCAGATGTCTTATCTATCAATATAGTCACCACCTAATCACTAATGTGGTACTATTATATTACTTACCAACTCAGATTATTATTGACATTTACCCTCAATTTGCGCTTCTTGCAATTGTTGAAGCACAGTTGCTGGAACTTCAGGTGTCCCCATTAGATTCTCTTCCCTGTTCCCACCGTGAAAATCTGAGCCTCCAGTTGCTATTAAACAGTGTCGATTTGTTAGGTTTAGCAAGTGTTTTTGAAGTTCCTGAGAATGTAGTCTATAGTAAACTTCAATCCCCTTTAACCCAGCAGTAAGCATCTCATCCATGGCTCCTTCCCATTCTGATGCATACAAACCTGGATGGGCTAGTACTGCGACCCCTTTTGCCTTATTTATTATTTTTATAGCTTCTGCCGGTGTAAGTTTATATCTAGGCACATAGGCAGGTTTATCATACCCGATTAAGTTATCGAAGGCTTCACCTATTGAGGTAACATATTTGTAATCAACTAGTGCACTAGCTACATGGGGCCTCCCCACAGAACCCTCGGTTTTTGAAACTACGTCTTTATAATTTATTTTGTACCCCATGTGATTTAACTTATCAATCATTTTTTTAACCCGCTCTAACCTCTTGCTCTGCAGATATGATAGTGTATTTAATAACCATTTACTTTTGTACTCAATGTAATATCCTAAAATGTGAATTTCTGCTTTCTTCCAGTAAGTACTTAACTCTATTCCAGGAATTACTTCAATCTCTTTATACTTCTTTGCTTCAGTAATTGCCTCTTCAACCCCATCTACTGTATCATGATCGGTTATAGCTACAGCAGATAATCCCTTCTCTACAGCTTTTTGTATAACTTGCGAAGGAGATAGTGTACCATCAGATGCCCTAGTGTGTATGTGCAAATCTATCATATTTGTCCCTCACTATCTTCAATAAAGTATAAAATTAAAACCTGTCTATCTTTAGAATAAACAGGTTTTAAAAAAATATTATATTATCTTGGTTCCACAATTAACTTTATTGCCGTTCTCTCTTCGCCATCAATTTGGATATCCGTAAATGCAGGGATGCATATTAAGTCAATACCACTTGGTGCAACGAATCCCCGGGCAATAGCCACTGCTTTTACCGCTTGATTTAATGCTCCAGCTCCTATAGCTTGGATTTCTGCCCCCCCTTGCTCACGTAAAACTCCTGCTAAAGCACCTGCTACTGAATTTGGACTAGATTTTGCCGAAACTTTTAAAACCTCCATTAATACCCCTCCCTACTAAATTAGTACATCTGTATTCATTGTGTATTAAGTTCTATTTTTTCTAAGAAAATCCTTTTTTTTAATTTAATATTTTTGCATTCTTCTCAATATTTTATAGAATGCTGAATAGGTTTTATATTTATAGCCTTACCAGTAGCCTGATCTACTTGAATTACTACTCCGTTTAGCTGGCACTCCCCTGTATCAATCTCAAATTTAGCGGGAAGATGAGTTAAAAATTTCTTAATTACAATCTCTTTTTTCACTCCTAGAACTGCATCTCTAGGACCAGTCATCCCCAAATCAGTTATGTAGGCAGTTCCTCCTGGTAACACCCTACTATCATTAGTTTGTACGTGTGTATGTGTACCTACTACTGCGCTAGCCTTGCCGTCTAAGTACCAGCCTAAGGCAACTTTTTCCGAAGTAGCTTCTGCATGAAAATCGACGATAATAATATCCGCTTCTTCTTTTACAGTTTTTATTATCTTTTCTGCACACCTAAAAGGACACTCCAACTGAGACATAAATATTCTTCCTGACAAATTTAAAATACCTATCTTTGCCCCTTTACCACTGTTAACTATTCTGTAACCTTTTCCAGGAGTTGCCACTGGGTAGTTAGCAGGCCTTACCATTTTATCTGCCGTATCTATAAAGTCGTATACGTCTTTCTTATCCCAGACATGATTGCCCATTGTCAAAAAGTCAATTCCCGAATCAATCAATTCTAAATACGTTTCCCGGGTTATCCCATTACCCCCTGCTGCGTTTTCGCCATTGGCGATAGTAAAATTAATATCGTATTCCTCTTTAATCTCCGTTAATTTATCTTTAATAATTCTTCTCCCCGGTTTTCCCACAATATCGCCAATAATCAAAATATTCATGGTACGCCTCCTAGATATTTTATAATAGTTTCTATCTATTATTAGTTATTTCCTGCTCTGCAAATATAAATTAAAAGAATCCCTCTAATATTAAGCAATTAGAGAGATTCTTTTATTTATTCCTAAAGGGCTCAATTACTTGGCATAGTCAACTGCTCTTGTTTCTCTGATGACAACTACCTTAATTTGCCCAGGGTATTCTAACTCAGATTCTATTCTCTTAACTAAGTCCCTAGCTAAAATAACTGAATTAGGATCATCAACACTATCCGGCTTAACCATGATTCGTATTTCTCTACCAGCTTGAATAGCAAAGGACTTCTCTACCCCTTCAAAGGAGTCAGCTATTTCCTCTAACTTCTCAAGTCTTTTAATATACGCCTCAAGTGTCTCACGACGAGCACCTGGTCTAGCGGCCGATATTGCATCTGATGCCTGAACTAAAACTGCTTCAACTGTTTTAGGCTCGATATCACCATGATGGGCTGCTATTCCATGTACAACTTCGGCACTCTCTCGGTATTTTTTAGCTAAATCTGCACCGATAGTCACGTGTGGTCCTTCAACTTCATGATCTACTGCCTTTCCTATGTCATGAAGAAGTCCTGCCCTTTTAGCTAATTGAACATCTGCTCCTAATTCTGCAGCAATAGAGGCCGCCAAATGAGCTACTTCAATTGAATGCTTTAATACATTTTGTCCATAACTGGTTCTATACTTTAATCTTCCTAATAGCTTTACAATTTCAGGGTGAAGTCCATGAACACCTACTTCAAAGGTAGCCTGCTCTCCCTCTTCTCGAATTCTCTGATCTACTTCTCTTTGAGCTTTCTCTACCATTTCCTCAATTCTTGCTGGGTGTATTCTACCATCTAAGATTAGTTTCTCCAATGCAACTCTAGCTACTTCTCTTCTGATAGGATCAAAACCAGACAGTATAACAGCTTCAGGTGTATCATCGATAATCAAGTCAATACCTGTTAATGTTTCAAGAGTCCTGATGTTGCGACCCTCTCTACCTATGATTCTACCCTTCATTTCATCATTTGGTAAGTTTACTACAGAAACTGTAGTTTCTGCTACGTGATCAGCAGCACACCTCTGAATAGCATGTGAAATTATTTCCTTTGACTTCTTGTCCGCTTCTTCCTTAGCCTGAGACTCAATTTCCTTAATCAAAACTGCCGCCTCTTGATTGGCTTCATCTTTGATATTGTTTATCAATAAGTCCCTAGCTTCGTCTGAAGTCAAACCAGCCAATCTCTCCAATTCCTCTACTTGCTTAGTGTATATTTCTGTTAATTCATTTTTCATATTGGAGATTTCTTCTTCTTTCCTTTGCAATTGAACTTCCTTTTTCTCGATGCCTTCTGTCTTTCTATCTAGTGATTCTTCCTTTTGCAACAAACGTCTTTCTAATCTTTGTAGTTCACTGCGACGCTCTCTTGTCTCTTTTTCTAACTCTGTTCGTGATTTGTGGATTTCATCCTTGCCTTCCAGGATAATTTCTTTCTTTTTGGCTTCCGCCATGCGCTTTGCTTCTTCAGCAATCTTTACTGCTTCTTCTTCAGCAGATTTAATTTTTGCCTCAGCTAGGCTCTTTCGCAAAAAGTATCCTCCTGCAACGCCCAAGGCCAATCCAATTAATAGAATTAGTATAATTTGTACAACTTCATTCAACCTTTGTCACCTCCTCAATCATTAGTACATATTAAAGTAATATTAACAAGTATAAAAAAAGCCGAGGGGCTACCTCGGTTTAATTAAAATACTACCTTAAATAAGGAAATACTAACTTTCTACTGACATAAATGACCAGTAGTTTACATATTTACTATGTTCATTTCTAATTATATAAAAAAGCACATTGTAATATATGTAAAAAAAATATATAACATTCCCTATGGAAGTATTCTAATACCTGAATTATCCCATGTTTATTGTAGTATTTTAATATTAAAAAGTCAAGTTTTTATAAATTCATCCACAACTTTAGATATTACTCTAGGGTTAAAGCCCCTATTATATAAATACCTTCCCATACTACTTATATCTTTATTGGAAATTTTATTGTATATCTTTTTGTCTCTATATTTTTTATTTAATAATTTATTAGCTAATTCTAACTCCAATTCTTGTGGATACATTTCTTTAATAGCTTCAATAGTGCTATTATCAATACCTTTTTGTTTTAACTCCCATGCTATGGCGACAAACCCCTTGGGATTACTCCTCAATCTAGAATCTAAAAAACTTTTTGCAAATCTCAGGTCATCGCAGTACCCTTGCTCTTCCAAATACAGCACTACACTTTCTTGTACTTGCGACGAAAATCCTTTTTTTTCTAAGTATTTATACAATTCCCGCTTACTTCTATCCCTATAACTTAGATATTTGTATGCTCTAGCCAGTGCCTTCTGCTCTATTTCACTCACATTACTTCACCTGGGAACAATAAAAACCCCATTGGGGTTTTATTGTTCTTCTTCCGCTGTCTTTTTATTATCCACTACACCAATATTGAGTTTTTGCTTTACTAACTCTTTTACTTCTACACATACTTCAGGGTTCTCACGGAGAAACTTTTTAGCATTTTCTCTACCCTGACCCAATCTATCTGAGTTATAAGAATACCAAGCACCGCTTTTATCGATTATATCATGTTCCACTGCCAAATCTAGGATATCTCCTTCGGTAGAAATCCCTTCACCATACATTATATCAAACTCTGCTTGTTTAAATGGTGGGGCAACTTTATTTTTTACCACTTTTACTCTGGTACGACTGCCAATCATATCCGTTCCCTGTTTAAGTGTTTCTATTCGCCTAACATCTAGTCTTACCGATGAGTAAAACTTTAAAGCTCTACCACCAGTAGTGGTTTCTGGGTTACCGAACATTACTCCTACTTTTTCTCTAATTTGGTTAATGAAAACAGCTGTTGTCTTAGACTTACTGATAGCTCCTGCTAATTTTCTCAGAGCTTGAGACATTAGACGAGCCTGCAATCCCACGTGAGAATCCCCCATCTCACCTTCAATCTCAGCCTTTGGAACTAATGCCGCCACAGAGTCCACAATTATTATATCTATAGCATTACTTCGCACAAGAGCCTCTGCAATCTCTAGGGCTTGTTCTCCTGTATCCGGCTGAGAAATTAATAGATTGTCCACATCGACACCAAGGCTTTCAGCATATTTAGGATCTAAAGCATGTTCTGCATCTATAAATGCCGCTGTTCCCCCGCTTTTTTGCGCTTCAGCTACAATATGTAGAGCTACTGTTGTTTTACCAGAGGACTCTGGACCAAAAACTTCAACTATTCTTCCCCGAGGAACACCACCAATCCCCAACGCAACATCTAAAGAAAGTGCACCTGTTGGAATTATTCCTATACTCATATTAGCACTGGCCTCACCTAGCTTCATTACAGACCCTTTTCCAAACTGTCTCTCTATCTGCTTTAACGCCACTTCTAGCGCTTTCATTTTATCTGACATAAATTCTCTCCCCCTCAAAAACATTTGTTCGATTAATTTTATTATATTTTTTCCTCTACTGCTTGTCAACCTCTTTTTTACAATTTAACATTGACAATTTTCCTCTCCAAAACAAATCCGCCTTTCAAATCGTGAACCTTAAAAATATCCACAGCTACTAAATTTAGTCCCTCGTCTTCACTTTCTAATTCTTTGGAAAAGTGGAGTAGTAAAACTGTGTATGGTACTTCTTGAGTGGTTTGTAAACCTCTTATTCCAGAGGCACCTGTTGTTCCAGCATCTAGTATAATGCTATCATCCTTAAATTTTATTGAATAGGCATGGTCATGCCCGTGCATTATTATTGGCGCATGAGTAGCTAAAGCCTCAGCTAGTCTGTGATTGTGCACAGCTATTATATCTATTCCTTCACCTTTTAAACTAGCTATTTCCTTCTCTATTCGCTGCACTTCGCTCTTTACCCCCTCATCATCTAAAGGCGTGAGCTCTAACGTTTCAGAGGCTGGATCATCGGTTCCATATATCCTTAAACCCTCTACTTCTAACACTTGACCAGCTAAAAGTTTTACATTTTCGATTTGTGATAATCCAGCCAACGTTTCCGGAGAATCGTGATTTCCACCTAAGTACAAGTAGGGAACTTTCAATTCTGAGATCTCCTGAAAAATTGCGTTTTCTAGCTGAGTACCAAAATCTGTTTCATCACCAGTGTTTATAATAAAATCTACTCCAAAGCTGTTGGCTATTTGGTCTACAAAGGAGTATGCCGCTGCATTGTTATGAATATCTGAAACGTGAAGGACTCTTATGTCTGAAACAAGACCTCCAGGTTCTAATTGATCTAACGTCTGATAGACCTGGTATAGATTTTCAGCAATAATGTTTAATCGTTGTGAAAGTTCGTTCACTTTGACCAATGCATCCTCAACAAAAGCTATCATCCAAGGAGCGGTTTCCACAACTCCTTTAAATTCAGGATTTTGAAACTGATCTACATCATAGTTATAGGTAGTCCCCTTAATTAACCCACCAAATAGTATAACTCCAATAATCATACCTACTATAACTGCTCTTCTACTCTTTTCTACCAAAGCAGCGCCTATCCCTCCACCGAAAGCAGCTAATATGAGTATTTTTGTTATAAAACCCTGAATAATCTCTTCAAACTCGCCTCTTATTGTTTCAGTTATTTCTTCATCTAAGGGAGTGTCTAAGATCAGCTTAACACTCTGCAAATCAATATTTGTCAATGTGAAAGATAATCTTAATGGTGTTCTATGTGTCTCTGCGCTAATACTGCCTATAGGAGGTAAATTTATAATTGTTTGTCCATTATGAGCCACTTGCAAGCCCAGGTTGAATTCAAATGCATTAATTTGCTCTTGCGTATTTCCCATAATAGAAACAAATAACAGCGCTCCTACTATGGAAAAAAATAATACCATAATTATGTACTTTGCTTTATTCAAATTTCTCATCCTCACAAAATTATTTCACACTTATTATCCTCAAGTAATGCGCCTCTAATACAAAAAGAAAGAAGCAGCTGACATTAACTAGCTGCCTCTTTCTTAGCCTTAACACTATTAACCTTCTCTCGGAAAACATCTCCTGTTATTGTTTCATTAGCAAGCAGATACTCTTTTATATCTAATAGAATAGCTTCCCTTTCGCTGAGTAGCTTCATTGTTTTTTCTTCTACCTCAGAAATTATTTTGCTTACTTCTTCTCCAACTTGCGCTTTGCTGATTTCCTCTACGCTAATAATCCCCAATTCAGACATGCCACTATAAATGATTTTTTTAGCTAAATCAGAAGCTTGCTTAAAGTCATTAGCAGATCCAGAGCTTTTATTGCCTAAGACCAATTCTTCTGCAACAGAACCACCTAAACAAATCATTATTTGAGCTTCTAAATAATTTTTTGTATATAGATATCTGTCCTTATCTGGCCTTTGTCTCATGTACCCTAGAGCACTTCCCCTAGATACTATAGTCACATGAGCTACAGATTCTGGACTAACTAGCTCACTTATAAGAGCATGACCAGTCTCATGAATCGCTATTCTCTCTAAGTCTTCCTTATTGACCTTTTTATTTGCCTTTTCTCCAATTAATACTTTATCAATTGCCTCAATAAAGTCTTCCTGTTCTATGCTCTTCTTATTTTTTCTAAAGGCGAGAATTGCAGCCTCATTAGCTAGGTTTTCTAAATCTGCTCCAGAAAAACCAAAGGTCTCCTGGGCTATTTTGTCTAAAGAAATTTCTTCCCCTAGTGGTTTGTTCTTTACATGAATTTTTAAAATTTGTAATCTGCCTTCTCTGTCAGGCAAATCTACTTTAACCTGCCTATCAAATCTACCAGGACGCAATAGTGCAGGGTCTAGCATATCTGCACGATTAGTTGCAGCCACCACAAGTATTTTTACATCTTGGTCTCCTTTTATTCCATCCATTTCCACTAATAATTGATTTAATGTTTGATCGTATTCCATATGGCTGGAATTACTTCCCCGTTTAACTCCCAATACTTCTATTTCGTCTATAAATATTATAGCGCTAGATTTACCTTCTTTTTTCCCTTTAGTAACAGCTTCTTTAAATATTTTTCTAACCCTCTGGGCACCAACCCCTGCATACATCTCCACAAACTCACTACCTGATGTTGCCAAAAATGTGGAATCTGTATAACTAGCAGCAGCTTTGGCCAGCAAAGTCTTTCCTGTTCCCGGAGGTCCTGTAAGCAGTATTCCCTTTAAGGGTCTTATGCCCAATTGGTTTATTTCTTTACCTTTATTTATAAAATCTAGTGCTTCTTTTACTTCTCCAATGGCACTTCCTTGTCCACCAATTTGTTCAAAGTCTATTCCAGTATCATTTTTGCCCACATGGATATTACTCTTATTCAAACCTCCACCATTTCTAAGTGCTATATAATATATCCCTGCTCCTAAAAGCATTAGCAGTATCAAAGGTGCTACATTATAGCCTAAAAAAATTAAAAATACAAGTGCTCCAATTGCTCCACCAATTCCAAGTTCTTTAGTCAATTAAATCACTTCCCTCATCAATTGCAATAACTCTATTTATGCTATTTCCATTTTTATATAACTGAATATACAAAAAGCTTTGGTCTATAGCAAGGTTACCTTCTACTCCCGCATCTCCATATAAGGAATCTAGTCGTTCTTTCATTACCACATAATTATTTTTATTAATGCCTTCATATATGGTAAAGCTACTCTCTTTAAAAAGCTGTTCCATTTCTTGCGATGGATTTTCTTTATAGACTATAGCATATTCATCACCTGCTACGTCTAAGATTTCCCCATGGATATCAATAAGCTCTAAACCACCATCTAGTTCAATGGTTATAGTTTCCTGTTCTAACTGAGCACTCTTTACTCCGTCCTGTGCTCTAATTTGCTCAATCATAGGCTGCTCCAAATAGTACTTATTAAAGATGCTATATCCGCCAAACAGTACTCCCACGGTTACCACAGTAATTAGCACAATGTAACTGACTCTAATTTCTGAAAACATTCTATCACCCCTTGATATAGCAAAATGCTTATAATGTACGCTATTAATTATAGCACAGAAGCTATACCCCTTTCCTTATGGAATATATGGCAGAAAAAAAGAAGCCCTAAGGCTTCAATGTTATTTATTTACATCTTTAAGCAATTTCTTTCCTTTTATAAAATAGTCCAACCCAGATATAATGGTTACAATGACTGCTAAATAAAGTACTGGGGTTCCTAAATAAACACCTAGGAATGAAACTAACCAGTCTTCTAGCAATATAATAACAATTGCCACGATTTGAGTAACTGTTTTAACCTTCCCCAAAGCACTGGCTGCTATTACAATCCCCTCTGAAGCTGCAATAGATCTTAGTCCACTTACAGCAAATTCCCTACTTATAATTACTATTGCGATCCATGCAGGTATTTTGTCTAGTTCCACTAGTGAAATTAAAGCAGCAGAAATCAAAAGTTTATCTGCTAACGGATCCATGAATTTCCCCAATTTAGTCACTTGCTTGCGAGTACGGGCAATATATCCGTCTAAACCGTCAGTACTGGCAGCCAAAATAAAAATAAATGCAGCTATAAACTGACCATAGGGAATTCTGGTCAATAGTACTATCATAAAAATGGGGACCATAAAAATGCGCATTAAGGTTAATTTGTTTGCCAAGTTCACGGTATCAGCTCTCCTATCAAATCGTACTTATCTACGTGATTAATTCGCACCTTGACTATTTCTCCTGGATCTAATCTATTAGTATTTTGGGGAGTGGTAAAATATATTTTTCCATCTACTTCTGGCGCCTGGTACTGGGTTCTCCCAAAATAGAATTCATCACTTTCTGTACTCGTCCCCTCTACTAATACTTCTAATACCTTACCTTTATACTTTCCATTAAGTTGCTCAGTTATATTGGCTTGTATTTCCATTGCTTTTTCATAGCGTTCCGTTTTTATTTCTTCTGCTAATTGTTCATTCATCTTTCCAGCTACAGTATCATCTTCTTGTGAGTATGTGAAAAAACCAACCCAATTAAACTGATGCTCTGAAATAAAGCCAAGTAATTTGTTAAAGTGCTCTTCTGTCTCTCCAGGGAAACCTAGTATAAACGTAGTCCTCAAGGCCACATCAGGGATTTGAGTCTTTAACTTCCCTAAAAGTAGTACCACATCACTTTGACTACTCTTCCTGTTCATTGACTTTAGAATATCATTGTGAGCATGCTGTAGTGGTATATCCAAATAGTTGCATATCTTTTGGTTATCCGCAATAAACTCTATCAACTCATCGGTGAAGTAGGTAGGGTAACAGTATAAAAGCCTAATCCACTTTACCTCTTCAATTTTAACCAGTTCTCGTAAAAGTTCAGTCAGCATTAACTTGTTATATATATCGGCCCCGTACATGGTAAGGTCTTGCGCTATAAGATTTATTTCTTTTGTTCCACTAGCCGCTAACTCTTTGACTTCAGCGACTACAGACTCAATCCGGCGACTTCTGTAGGGTCCTCTCATTTGAGGGATTGTACAATAAGAACAACAATTATCACAACCCTCTGCAATCTTTACATATGCTGTATACTTAGGGGTAGTGCGCATCCTAGGTTGCTCATGATTGTATATATATTGATAGTTGTCTTGTACAATAACAGTTTTTTTGCCCCCATAGGTATCTTTTATTACATCTAATATATTGGGAATTTCATTTGTTCCCAGCCAGCCATCTACTTCGGGAAGCTCTCCTTCTAACTCAGCTTTAAACTTCTGGACTAAACACCCCATAACGATAAGTGCCTTGCAGTTGCCCTCTTCTTTATTCTGAGCCAATTCCAAAATAGTATTGATAGACTCTTCTCTAGCCTTCTCAATAAATCCACATGTATTTATAATAATTATTTCTGCTTCTGCTTGATCATCTACTATTTTATATCCTGCGTTGTCTACTATTCCTAGCAATACTTCCGAATCCACTGTGTTCTTTGCACAACCCAGTGTTTCTACATATATTTTGACAGCCAAGTCTATTACTCCCTTCGATTGCATTCAGATTAGTCCCTTAATTGATATGTTTTTGTAACAACTTGCTCTGCTCCTCCAACTATACCAACATCTTCTCCATTAAATGTAACATTAGCAGTTGCTGCATCTCCAAATGTGATTTGAACCTGGCTTTCTCCTATATATTTATACGTCTCTCCAGGCTGTAACATACCTGTGTAATCCCTCCTGCCATCTTTCACCACTTCAACCCAACAGGGACCACCTTGAATATCCACAATTACTTCCACATGATCGTATTCCGCCACTGGTTTTGGAGTCTCTTCCTGTGGTTCAGGTTCCTCTTCATCTATGATTTCAATTTCCTCACCTTGATTTATAGGTTCTGATATTCCTGCATCATTCTCAGATACAATGTTATCCGATTCCTGCTGGTTAGAAAAGAACATTGCTCCAAAAAATAATACAACTACTAAGCCACTTGCTATTATCACGTAGTAAGCATTTGAGTTCCTCTTTTCAAAACCCTTTACTTCTTCTTGCTCTACTGGTGAAGGTTCTTTTTCGGGGTATTCACTTTTATACATATTAACCACTTCTTCTGTGTTTAGGCCCAGGAATTTGGCATAGCTTCTCAAAAAGCCGATCACATAAATTCTCCCAGGTATTTTTGAGAAATCTTCATCCTCAATTGCTTCAATGAAACTACCCTTGATCTTTATTTTTTCTTCTGCTTCTCGAACACTTATCCCTTTTTCCTTGCGAGCTTGCTTTAACATCTGGCCGACCTTCACCCAATAATCCCCCTTTATTTAAATTTTATTGTCCATATATATTGTCAATATAATCTTGCAAAGTTAAGGCCGCTGTATCGATATCGTCACAGTTTACTGAGATTTCAGATGATCTACATCTATTGCATAGTATTTAAACAACTCTTATTCACTTCTTTCACAAGCATTTACTTCTACAGCAATATTTAATTTCCTGCAGAAAAGTCCTTTAAAATTGGATGGTTGCCTAACCCGATGCGAGCAGACTGCCTTGCTGAATAATCATTGTACATTCCGTAAATAAATCCAGCCACAAAACTTCTATCAACCCCTTGGTTGGGCAGCAAATTTATAACTGTTTTTACACCCTTTTCAACAATCATAGTTCCTTCAGAACTACACAAGACAATCCAACTGCATAAATTCCAAAGGCTTTGGTTGCTATTATATATTGATTCCCAGCTCTGTCCTACAGTACTCATTTTATTTTTTGAAATTATAATTTGATGTAACCGAGCATCTAGGAGTTTAGTCCAATATTCATCGATTTGTATTGGTTCAACAATCTTTACTAAGATTGAGTATTTTCTTGAAATTTTTAAAATTTGCCTTATAAGTCCATTTTCCATAGAACCATCTACTATAAACATTCTCCCATTTCTCAACACATGTTCTAAAGCCATTATAGCTTCTTCATCCAGCTTTTTTTGGGCACCATGGTGATGATATTCAATTTTATTGCTGATTTCTTCATCTCCCATGTACTTTAACTGTGTAGCTGTACTCATATCTTTAGACACACTCACATAGCTTATATCCACATTGTTTTGGATTAGCTTGTGACAAATAATTTCACCACAGTAATCGGCTCCTACTGCAGAGATTAAAGAAACATTCCTAATTTTAGCACCTAGTTTTGTAGCAAGAAAATACCCCCAACCATCAGGGACTATCTCTAGTGATTTATTTGCTTCTTTTGTAATAGAACAGAACACTCTACCTATAATGATCATACCATCATCATGGCTTACCACATAACCTCGACCTTTAATCGATTTCTTTTTAATTAAATTAGATATATGAACAGCAGCAGCAGATCTGGTAATTCCTAGCTTACTAGCAAGCTGATCTTGAGAAATCATAGGATTTTTCTTTATTATCTCCAGTATTTCTTGTTCCCGATTAGTCAACCTATCCATGAACTCACTCCTGTCACTGTGGCTGGATAATTACTAATATATAACTTCAATTATATCACCAGTAAATTACAAAAACAAGGAGCACCTTATGCTTCCTTGCTTTTGTCTATTTCTGGGTCGTGACTATTAAATATTTGTTCTAGTTCTTCTTCTGAAACTAAAATATTGCGAGGCTTACTGCCTTCGTACCCTCCTATTATCCCGTGTTCTTCCAAGGCATCTACTATTCTAGCTGCACGAGCATACCCTATTCTGAATTTTCTCTGTAACATAGAGATTGAGGCCTGACCTTGCTCCACCAATAGTTTCGCCGCTTCGTACAAGAGGGGATCTAACTCTTGCTTAGGCTTAACCTCACTAGTATTAACTTGATTATCAGTTATCCCCTTCTCAAATTCAGGTTTACTTTGATCCTTAAGATGCTTGACAACTTTTTCTACTTCTTGATCTGAAAGAAAACCTCCCTGTACCCTTACAGGTTTGTTAGCTCCTGCAGGGAAATACAGCATGTCCCCCTTCCCTAACAACTTTTCAGCTCCTCCCATATCTAGAATAGTTCTAGAGTCAGTCTGAGAAGAAACTGCGAATGCTATTCGTGATGGAATGTTGGCTTTGATTAAACCTGTTATCACATCTACAGAAGGTCGTTGGGTGGCAATAACTAAATGAATTCCTGCAGCTCTAGCCATTTGAGCTATTCTACATATAGCCTCCTCCACGTCCATAGGTGCTACCATCATTAAGTCGGATAATTCATCAATTAAAACAACAACATAGGGCAATTTTTTCCCATCATCCCTTGATACAAGCTTATTGTACCTTATAATATCCTTGGCTCCAGCCTCAGCAAATATCTCATACCTCTTTTCCATTTCATCTACAACCCACTTTAGTGAGGAAGCAGCTTTTTTTGCATCTGTTATTACAGGTGATATGAGGTGAGGTATTCCATTGTAAGTTGTAAGTTCTACTTTTTTAGGGTCTATCATCAAAATTTTTAATTCATCTGGCTTCGCTCTATACAACAGGCTCGTGACAATCGTATTCATACAAACACTTTTTCCAGATCCAGTTGCACCTGCCACTAAAAGGTGGGGCATTGAAGTCAAGTCACCCACTATTGGTTTGCCTGCAATATCCTTTCCTAAGGCTATTGGCAGATTGGCAGAACTTTGTTGAAATTCATTAGCCTCAAGCACCTCTCTAAAATTAACAGTGGCAACTTCGCTATTAGGTACTTCTATACCCACTGCTGCCTTCCCAGGAATAGGTGCCTCAATTCTGACACTAGGAGCAGCCAATGAAAGTGATAAATCATCAGCTAGATTAACAATTTTGCTAACTTTTATTCCAGGAGCTGGCTGCATTTCATATCGCGTAATAACTGGTCCCACACTTACTTGAGTTACTTTGACCTTAATTCCGAAATTGGCTAGAGTTTGCTCCAAAATTCCAACTCTATCAGAAATGTCTTTATTCATTCTATTTGTCTTTAGTTTTAAATTTTTTTTGAGCAAATCAATTGATGGTAATTGAAACACTTGTGGCCCTTCTGATTCACTATTTATTCCCTCACTAATACTTTCTTTATCTGCTACCACAGTTTCTTCTACAATAACTTCTTCTGGTTTCTGCTCTTGCTCCGTCTCGTCAACTGGCTTTTCAACTTTATCAAATCCTTCTCCTTTCACTTCAAAATCCAACTGCTCTAAGGTAGGAGAAATATTAGTATTTTCACATTCTACATTAGGAAGGGTCTTGTCTTTTTTATCTTTGTCCTCATCATCTACAGTTTCATAAATGAAATCTACAATTTTATTTTTGGCTTTTGAAGCAGTGTTCTTAATCTTATTTCGATATTTTTTTGCTATGCTAGCAATGCTGTAGTCAGTTAATACTATAATTGCAGCTACCGTAATTCCTGTCATTATTATATAACTACCATTAATGCCAAATAACTTCATTAGGATAATAGAAATTAAAGCGCCAATTATTCCGCCTCCGTGACCCTCTAGTCCTGCTGCTAAAGTTCTGCTTGCCTGAGGCTCTTGCATATGTAAAAACGCTAAAAATATAACAAATATGACTATTGTAGAAACAATTTTATAATTTACTGTTTTAAGCTTTATAAATGAAAGGTTGTGAATACCCCACATTATTATCAATACGGGAAACACATATCTTCCTTTACCAGCGATAGCATCTAGTACACGTACTATTAGGCTCCCCAAAATTCCTGCTCCTGCTTCTGTTCCTGCTAGGTCTCCTGAAGATGTATAAAGACTGACTAAAAAAAGTATCCCTAATGTAACGAGCCCAATACCTATTATATCCGCTTTAATATCTGTTTTTATTTCATTAAGTATTTTCACATATAACACCTACTTTATTAAAATATCTGAGATAGTCTATGCCATCTCAGATATTTTTTAATTATTCATCTGTGTCCTGGTCGTCTAATACAACTCTGGCAATATTCTGAGCATGATCTGCTATTCTCTCATAGGTACTGATAATATCTAAAAATATCACTCCAGATACAGGAAAGCATTTGCGATCATTAATTCTTCCAATGTGGCTTTTTCTGAGCCGCTTCTCCATGTAGTCTATTCTATCCTCTATTTCTAGTACGTCCATTGCTAACTTGGTATTCCCAGTCTCAAGGGCTACAATTGAATCGCCTACTATCTTATCAACGTACTCATACATTGTAGTTAATTCTTCTATGGCCATGTCTGAAAAAGGTAAATCTTCTTCTATTCGAGATTCCGCTAGCTCAGATATATTTTCGCTTAAATCTCCAATTCTTTCAATATCATTAATAACATGCATCAAACTAGAGACTAGTCTAGACTGATTCTGCGTAAGAGATTGTTGTGATGTATCAGCTAAATATACCGTGACTTCTTTCTCAAGTTCATTTAATACTTCCTCTTTTCTAGCTAGCCTTTGAATTAATTCTCTATCCTTTTGCAAGAAAGCGTTTGTTGCATCCTGTAGCATCTCCCGAGATATAACTCCCATTCTAATCATCTCTTTAATTGAACTACCAATGGCTACAGCTGGTGTTTTCTGCATGCGCTTGTCCAAATATTTGGGTCCTCTTTCCATGACAACATTTTCACCAGGTACTAATCGCACAATTAATGCCACAAAGTAACTGGTAAAGGGCAGTACAATAAGGGTATTTGCAACGTTAAATATAGTATGCCCATTAGCTATCTGTCTAGGTACTTCATTAGATGTCATGGCAACTAACTCTGTAAAAGGCTTCAACAATATTAAGAACACAACTACTCCAATAACATTAAATAGAACGTGAGCAACAGCAGCTCTTTTGGCAGCTATACCTGTCCCAATACAAGCTAGAACAGCTGTAACAGATGTCCCTACATTAGTACCTAGCAAAAGGGGCATAGCTGAAGCAAGTGGCAACAACCCTTGTATGGAAAGAGCTACAATAACGCCAGTTGAAGCACTACTACTTTGAACCATTACAGTAAAGGCGGCACCTGCTAAAACACCTAAAAAGGGATTAGATGAAAATGATGCAATCATCTCTATAAATGGTGGAAAATCTCTCAATGGACTTAAAGAATCTGACATGGTCATCATTCCTAAAAATAAAAGACCAAAACCAAGAATTGATTGCCCTGCGTATTTATGAACTTTTTTCTGCGAAAGTAGTTGCATTCCAAACCCCACAGCAATAGCAGGTAATGCTAATACTCCTAGATTAAACGATATCATTTGCGCTG
This sequence comes from Desulfitispora alkaliphila, assembly GCF_050433185.1. Taxonomy (NCBI): domain Bacteria; kingdom Bacillati; phylum Bacillota; class Desulfitisporia; order Desulfitisporales; family Desulfitisporaceae; genus Desulfitispora; species Desulfitispora alkaliphila. Next base: position 9,464 of record NZ_JBNPXS010000022.1, on the reverse strand, counting down.
TAACAGTTGTTCCTATATTTGCTCCCAATATAGTACCTACAGCTTGATTTAGGTTCATCAGCCCTGCATTTACAAAGCCAACAACCATTACGGTAGTTGTGCTACTGCTCTGTACCAGTACAGTAGTAACGGCACCAGTGACTACTGCGATATACTGATTTGATGTTAACACCTCTAGTATCTTGCGCAGCTTGTCTCCTGCAGCCTTCTGCATACCTTCGGACATCATCTGCATTCCAAACAAAAACAGACCTAGTCCGCCAAATAAACCCACAACTATTACCAATACTTGTTCGAATGACATGTGCTTTTTCCTTTCTATCTAAAATGTTCAAAAAATTTCATTCCAATTATAACACATAAAATAGCGTTACTCTAGTATTATTAAGCTATAAAATTAAGACACCAAAAGGTGTCTTAATTTTTATTATTATATGCTAATTCCGGTTGTAAATTTATAACCGCCCCCGGACTTATATCTGTGCGCAAATAATCGTTGGGATCTGTACTTATAATGCGGTTTACTTTACAGGAATTTTCGCCAGTCAGCTCTACCTCAAGCCGTACGTTACCGTATAGCACCTCTTTTTTATTGCTCTTATTATCCTTATTGCTATAGTACTCTTCTATACCCAGTAGCTCTACTGGAACAGGTGTATACAATACCATATTAGTGACCACCTCTTGGTTGAAGCTGCTGTAGTTCTTTAATCTTTGCCACGGCTTGAGATAACCCTCCAACCTCATTAATTAATCCAGACTTAACTGCATCTTCACCAACTAAAATAGTACCGATATCCCTAGCTAGCTCACCTTTTTCAAACATTAACTCCCTAAATGTATCCTCAGTAATATTAGAGTGTCTTGTTACAAAACTAACTACTCTATCTTGCATCTTATCCATATACTCATAGGTTTGAGGTACGCCTATTACAAGGCCAGTCATTCTAATCGGGTGGATAGTCATAGTTGCAGTCTCTGCTATAAAAGAGTGATCTGCAGATACGGCAATGGGAGCACCTATACTGTGTCCTCCCCCCAAGACTAGAGATACGGTAGGTTTAGACATACTTACAATCATTTCTGCAATTGCTAGTCCAGCTTCCACATCTCCACCTACAGTGTTTAGCAATAAGATAACCCCTTCAATTTCCGGGTTCTGTTCTAAAGCTACTAACTGAGGAATAATGTGTTCATATTTAGTAGTCTTATTTTGTGGTGGCATTACCATATGTCCCTCAATTTGCCCTACTATAGGTATACAGTGAATATTGCTTTGCATATCAGGTATTTCCACTTGACCTAATTCCTTAATATTCTCTGCCTTTTGAGAAGCGTTTCTAGGTTTAGCAGTGCGCGTAGTTCTAGGTTTTACTTCTGGTTGTGGTGCTACATTTGGAGCTGGGTTGGGATTGACATTTGGTTGTGGTGGTTGTGGAGTTTGCTGTGGTGGTTGCTGTGGATTTTGAAACATCGGTCCAAAAAAGTTGTTATTATTACTCATTATCTAAACACTCCTTCCATTTTTCTATATTTAGTATGTATTTAAATAATTATTTTAATACATAAAAAGAGCGCTAAAATAGCGCTCTCTTATACTTCCATAATTATTGGCATTATCATAGGTCTTCTCCTAGTTTTTTCATATAAATATTTACCTAACACGTCTTTTACATTCGTTTTAATAGCAGACCATTCTTTTATTTGCTGTTCTTGACATTGCACTAAGGCTTTTTTAGCTAAATTATGGGCTTCCTCCATCAGCTTCTCCGACTCTCTCACGTAGACAAAGCCTCTAGAAATTAAATCAGGACCAGAAACAACAGCTCCTGATTTTTTGTTTATTGTGATGACAGCAATTAAAATCCCATCCTGTGACAATTGCTTTCTATCCCGCAAAACTATATTTCCCACATCGCCAACGCCAAAACCATCTACTAATACTTTGCCTGCATGCACTCTCCCATTAAGCGCAGCTCCCTTTTCAGTGAAATCTACAACTTGGCCATTTTCAATTACAAAAATATTACCTTCTTCAATCCCTAAAGACTGGGCTAACCTCCCATGGCGCACTAGCTGTCTATATTCACCGTGAATCGGAATAAAGTATTTGGGTCTGACTAAATTTAACATGATTTTTAGTTCTTCTTGATTTGCATGTCCTGATACGTATGCTCCTGAGTTTTCATCGTATATTACTTTAGCTCCCTGTTTAAAGAAATTATCAATTGTACCACTAACCAGCTTTTCATTACCAGGCATTGGCCTTGCAGATATTACCACTGTATCACCTGGAATGATATTAAGTGTTTTGTGTTCTGCTAAAGCCATTTTAGTCAGTTCAGATAGAGGTTCCCCTTGGTTGCCTGCAGTTAAGAGAATTAATTTATCATGATCATATTTCTCTATCTTTTCTTGGGGAATTAGTACTCGTTTAGGCACCCTCAACCTTCCCATTTTTGAAGCTGTTTCAATGATTTGTGCCATATTATCACTTATTACAGCTACTTTTCTGCGCGCCTGATAAGCAGTTTCTATAATTTGCTGGATCCTGTGCAGGTTGGATGCATAACATGCAACAATTATGCGACCTTCAGCCTTGGTAAATATCCTCTCGTAATATGTTCTTACCGTACTCTCCGACTTGGCAAATCCCTCTCTCTCCACATTTGTGCTATCTGACATTAACAAGAGTACACCACTGTCCCCTACCTGGGCAAATTTTTTCAGGTCTATGCTCCTACCATCTACAGGAGTCTGGTCAATTTTAAAGTCTCCTGTATGAACAATCGTACCTATAGGTGTTTTTATTATCAATCCTGCAGAGTCAGAAATAGTATGGCTGACATTTACAAATTCAATGTCAAAGGGACCAATATTTACATTTTGGTTAAAGTTAACGTATTTTTGTTTTAACTTCACTTGAGCATTTTTGCTCTCTTTAAGCTTTGTTTTTAGCAATCCCAGTGTTAGCTTTGTACCATAAATAGGTACATTGAGCTCATCAATAATATACGGAATAGCACCAATGTGATCTTCATGCCCGTGCGTTAGAACTATACCTCGGATGTACTTCTTGTTTTCAAGCAGATAATTGCAGTCAGGGATGACCACGTCAATTCCAAGCATTTCATCTTCAGGAAACATCAGTCCGCAATCTATCACTAAAATGTTATTTCCCCATTTAATTGCCATCATATTCTTTCCAAGTTCACCTAACCCTCCAAGGGGTATTATTGAAAGTTTTGATTCATTACTAGCCATTTAAGCACCTCCTGTTATCCATTACAAAGAGCATGTAGGTATATGGCTAGGAGAAGAAGGGGAAAGTTTAGTGCATTATATTACATTATACTGTAAAGTTAGGAACTAGACAAGTATACTATAAATACATTATTCCCATTGTTTTATTTCTAAATTCTCTAAACATAAAAAAAGTGCGGGCAATTGACCCGCACAATACATGCATTATTGTTTAAGCGTGGCAACAATTCTCTGAATTTGAGATACTTCATCTGCAGTAGGGGGAACTAAAGGAGCTCTTGTTCCTCCCACTTCAATTCCCTGTAAATTCAATGCAGTCTTAACTGGTACAGGACTTGAAGTAATGAACATTCCCTTAAACACATCAAAAAGCTTAAGTTGCCATTCTAATGCTTCAGCTACATTACCAGCTTGAAATGCTGAAACCATCTTTTGAATCTCATTTCCAGCGATATGAGCAGCTACACTGACAACACCACAAGCCCCAAGGCTCATTAAAGGCAATGTTAAAGAATCGTCCCCGCTATAAATTGTAAAATCACTTCCTACCAACTTCCGAATGGCAGTTGCCTGGTCCATGTCACCGCTTGATTCTTTAACAGATACGATATTGTCAATTTTCGCTAAATCACTTACTGTTTCTGGCAACATATTACAACTAGTTCTACCAGGTACATTATAAAGCATCACTGGCGTTTCTTTTACACTTTTTGCCAGTGTGCTAAAGTGATGGTATAATCCCCTCTGAGAAGGCTTATTGTAGTAGGGCGCTACCAACATAATTGCGTCTACACCAACTTTTGCTGCCTCTTGAGTCAATTCTATTGATGCTGCTGTATTATTTGATCCTGTTCCTGCTAATACCTTTACTCTGTCCCCAACCTCACTCTTTACTGTCTTAAATAACTCTAATTTTTCCTCATTAGTAAGTGTAGGAGCTTCTCCGGTAGTACCCGCAATCACTATCCCCTCTGACCCATTATCAGCTAGATGTCTTGCCAAAACCTTTACCTGATGGTAATCTACATTCAGGTTTTCGTCAAAAGGTGTTACCATTGCTGTTAAAACTTTACCAAAATTCACACTATCACCTCTTTTTTTTTTTATGCGTTTAATTTAAACTGCTTATGCAATGCTCTAACTGCTTTCTCCATATCTTTGTTGTTTACAAGACACCATATAGTAGTATGGGAATCAGCTGACTGAAGTATGTTTACCCCTTCTTTAGTTAATGCTTCAACAATACTAGCCATAACTCCTGGTGTACCTGCCATACCGGCGCCTATAGCTGCCACTTTAGCACACCCTTTTCTAACCTCTGGAGTTAAATCCATATTTTCTAGTACATCTACAGCTTTTTCTGTGTCACCTTGTTTTACTGTAAACATTATATAATAAGGAGTAACATTAATAAAGTCAAGGCTGATATCTGCTAAGGCCATAGCCTTAAATATTTTAAGTTCTATGCCTTTCCCCTCTTTTATATAACTGGTGTCAACCTTAAGTTGCGTGATATTCGGAATACTCGTAATCCCAGTAATAAGCCTATAGTCATTAATTTCTAGTGAATTTTCTTGTAGCCTCCCCTTACTGGTAACTACGGTTCCTTCTTCATCAGAAAATGTGCACTTGACCTTTAAGGGTAAATTATGTTTCATAGCTATCTCAACCGCCCTGGGATGTATTACCTTAGCACCTTCATGGGCTAACTGACAAATTTCAGTATAGGTAACTGCTTCTAAGGTTTTTGCATCTTCTACAATTCTAGGGTCAGCAGTTTTTATTCCATTCACATCTGTATATATCTCTACCATTTGAGCATCTAAAGCTACCCCTAAAGCCGCTGCAGTAGTATCACTGCCACCTCGCCCCAAGGTTGTAATCTCACCATCTTTTGTCATTCCTTGAAAGCCCGCAACTACTACTGTTTTTCCTTTTTGGAGAAATTCAGTTAGTTTGTCAGTACATATTTCTATTATCTTGGCATCGCTAAAGTCATTACTGGTTATAAGACCTGCCTGCCCCCCCGTTAACAAAACGGGATCTAAGCCCTTTTTGTTTAGCATAGCTGTTATTACAGATCCTGATATTAGTTCACCACAGGATAATAAGATATCATTATCCCTTTTTGAAAGGTTTCCATTGTTGCTATCAATTAGACTTAACAATGTATCCGTTGCATATGGATCTCCTTTTCTTCCAATTGCAGAGACCACAACAACCGGACTATAGCCAGATCGCTTGGCTCTTGAGATTTTTTCCACCACTTGTTCTCGTTTGCTTTCAGTGGCTAAAGACGTCCCCCCAAATTTCTGAACTATAATTTCCAATTAAAGCACCTCTTTGGTTGAAAGTTACACAAGGGACTCTTTCACTAACAGTTCCGCGATTTGGATGGTGTTTGTAGCTGCACCTTTTCTCAGATTATCAGCTACCACCCACATATTTAGGCCGTTATCTATACTATGGTCATCCCTAATTCGTCCAACAAAGACCTCATCTCTTCCTTGAACGTTTATGGGCATTGGGTAGATATTCTTCATAGGGTCATCTTCTAATATTATTCCTGGAGCTTTCGCTAAAATTTCTTTTGCTTCTTTAGCGCTTAGTTTTTTCTCAGTTTCAATATTTATTGACTCTGAGTGGCCATTTGCTACAGGTACCCTTACAGTGGTTGCAGTAACCTTTATTTCTTCACTGCCCATAATTTTTTTTGTTTCATTAACCATCTTCATCTCTTCTTTAGAGTAATCATTTTCTAAAAATACATCAATGTGTGGAAGCATGTTATATGCTATCTGATGAGGATAACACTTTTTCACTATCTCTTGATCTGCTAGAATATCTTTACTCTGTGTTTTTAACTCCTCAATAGCGTCTACGCCTGATCCGGAGACAGCTTGATACGTAGAAACAACAACTCGTTTGATTTTTGCTTTCTGATGAATTGGGTTTAATGCTACAACCATCTGAATTGTAGAACAGTTTGGATTGGCAATTATCCCCTTGTGCTCCCGCACTGCTTCTGGATTGACCTCTGGTACCACTAATGGTACCTCTGGGTCCATTCTAAAGCTGCTGCCATTATCAACTACTACGGCTCCACGTTTTACTGCCTCTTTAGCATACTCCTTGCTTGCTCCCCCTCCAGCAAATAGCGCTATGTCTACCCCTGCGAATTCCTGTGGAGTGGTCTTTCTAATTATATGCGTTTCTCCCAAAAATTGAACTTCTTTTCCAGCAGAGCGCTCTGTAGCCAAGAGTTTTAATTGGTTTATGGGGAAATTACGCTCCGCTAACACATTTAATAACTCCTGTCCGACAGCACCAGTTCCTACAATAGCTACATTATATTTTTTCATTAAATATTAGACCTCCAATTTTTCTATATTATTATATGTATAATCAGTTCGAATATTGAATTAGTACAGGCTGATGTTGAACTCCTTTTAAAGCGGAAATAATTGTTGGTATAATTAAGTCCACATTGGCCACAAGGCTATTTTCTTTTGTTTTACAATTATCCTGACCAAAAGGTACCATGTATATCCGCTTCATATTAATCAACAAACCTATATTTTTTGCATTTATACCTAATCCGTCATTTGTAGAGATGGCCAAAACTACAGGCCTCAAGTTTCTAAGTTGGGCTTTTATTGCCATCAATGCAGCTGTATCAGTGATCCCATTTGCCAGTTTAGCCAATGTGTTACCAGTACATGGGGCCACAACGATTACATCAAAAAGTTCCTTAGGACCTATGGGCTCTGCTTCTGTAATTGATTTAATTGGCTCATTGCCTGTTATTTCAATAACTTGCTGCAACCATTCCTGTGAAGAACCAAATCTAGTATCGGTGTTAATTACTGTTTCCGATAGAATGGGAATTACATTTGCTCCTTGCTCTTTAATGTTTTTTATTTGTTGTAAAACTTGATTAATAGTGCAATGGGAACCAGTTAAAACAACCCCAATTTGCTTACCTTTCAAATCCATCGCAAGCACCTCCTGCTCCCTTTGTTTTTAAGTGCTGCTTAATGATTTTTGGAATAACTCTGGCTAAAATCTCTCCAGCTGTTTTAGGCGCTACTTTTCCAGGTAAACCTGGTGCCAGCATAGCATTTATTCCAATTTCTTCAGCAGCCTGAAAATCAGTTCCTCCGGGCTGAGTAGCAAGATCAACGATCAAACTATCATGAGGCATGGAAGTGAGCAATTCGCGATTTATTACTTTGGCAGGGACAGTATTAATTATAAAATTAGCATCTGTCAAATTATCAGGTAATGTTTCATAGGTGCAAACCTGGTAACCCAATTCGAAGCCTCGAGCTTTATCGGCTTCTTTTCGTACAACTACCATTACTTTAGATCCTAAAGCAGCTAAAGTCCTTGCAACTGTAAAACCTACTCTCCCTAATCCAAGTACAATAGACTTACTGTTGTGGATAGTAATAGGAGATTGCTCCATTAAGATTTTAATTGTACCTTCAGCAGTAGGAATAGCATTTAGTATTGCTACTTCATCCTGTTCAGCAATTTCTATTAGTTTTAACTGATGTTTAATAGCCCACTGCTTTAGAAAATCCTTTGCCACTCCCATAATAATAGGAGTACCCTTTTGCAGCTGCTTCAGATGCTTCTCAGTTAAAACTAACTTCTCTTCTGAGTAAATAGCCCTAATGTTTCCCAGCTGATCTGTTCCAGGCATAGGTAATATGACCACATCTGTTTCCTCTAAGGCATCATCAATACTGTTTATTATCTCTGCTCCTGCTAATTGATGTAAACTACTGGGAAAACCTACAGCTTTAACCTTAGCACCTAATTTAATGAGCTGGGGAATCAAAACTAATTCCCTATTGTCACCACCCAAAACGCTAATATTAATCCCATTAAGCTTCAATTCCATCCTCCATGACCTCCTGTAGTACTCTCTAGTTACTAGCAATATATGACCTAACTACATAGAGGTGCTTGGATTATATTAAATATTTTTTTAGATTAAATTTTCTAAACCTATTACAACTCCCTTTAAACTTTTTACCTTTCTAATACCCAGTGCAATACCAGGCCTAAAGGAATCCCTACTAATAGAATCGTGTCTAATTGTGAGGGTTTGTCCTTGCCCACCAAAAATAACTTCTTGATGAGCCACTAATCCTGGCAGTCTCACACTATGTACACGCATTCCTTGATGTTCGCCACCTCTACAGCCAGGTATTTTTTCATACTCGTTAATGTTTCCCTGTCTCAAGGCTTCCCGCTCTTCTGAGATCATCTCTATAGTTTTTAGGGCTGTACCCGAGGGCGCATCTAGTTTTTCATCATGATGCTGCTCGATTACCTCCACATGAGGCATGTATTTAGCAGCTTCTTTGGCGAACCTCATCATCAAAACTGCTCCAATTGTAAAGTTTGGAGCTATAAAAACACTTGTATTATTGGTCTTACTTTCTTGTTGTATCTCCTCTAACTCACTATCTGTTAACCCTGTAGTCCCCACAACAGGTGAAACCTTATGCTCTAAGGCAGTCTTAATATTTTTCAGTACTGCTTGAGGGTTTGTAAAGTCAACCATAACATCTGGCTTTTCTTCTTTCAGTACAGTTGCTAAATCTTCATTTACCTGAACACCAATTGGTTTTACTCCAACTAAATATCCTACATCCATACCAGCATGTTTTACATCTATAGCCCCTACAAGCTCTAAATCATCGGCATCAATTACAGTATTCAATGCTTCAAGACCCATTTTTCCTGTAGCACCTGTCACAACAACTTTTATTTTATCCATATTTTATGCACTCCTTTAAACTAAATTGCGGCTATTCAGTATTATATTCATCATTATTTACATGAATCCTCCATAAAATTAAAAAAAGCATTATGCATGCTTTTTTTTAATCCTAAATTGCAATAGCAAATTGAACTAATTTTCCAACTGTAATATTATGGATGGTTTATTCATATAGCAAAGTACGTATTTCTTCTTCAAAAGCTTCATCTGGCGTGAGATAATTTAGTATCTTTCGCGGAAGTGTATTGCACCAATTTTGAACTTTTGAAATAGCATCCACAGAGTATTGAGACAAAGCACTTCCCTTGGGGATAAAGCGCCTAATAAGCCCATTATGACGTTCATTAGTACCACGCTCACAAGAGGTATAAGGGTGTGCAAAGTATATTTTGCTACCTGTTAA